>JBIOGV010000174.1:0-7727 GCA_044448365.1 Chitinophagales bacterium | reverse complement strand
GGTAGCATCTGTTTCCGAAAAAGATTTTAATAACGGGATTTTCGCATCACCTGATAAATTGATCCAGGGTAAAGTGTCCGGGGTGCAGATAATATATAACAATGGCCAGCCGGGGGGCGCTGCATCTATAAAGGTCAGGGGGAACTCTGCACTTACCGGTACAGGTCAGCCATTGTTTGTGATAGATGACGTTCCGTTAGACGGACGGTCTCTGCAAGCTGGTAACAATCCGCTGAATTTTATTAACCCCGATGACATTGCTACCATTGATGTTTTAAAAGATGCATCTGCAACTGCGATATACGGCTCAAGGGCAGCCTTTGGAGTTGTGATAATAAATACAAAAAAAGGTCAGGTCGGTCCACCAAAATTAAATGTGGCAGTTTCCACCGGTGTTTCTTCTATATTAAAAAAGATAAAAGTATTGAATGCCGGCCAATACAGGGAAGCTATAAAATATTATAATGTGAGCCCATTAAATGATAAAGGCGGCAACGTTGATGCATTGGGTTCAATTCTGCAAAACGGTCTTCAGCAAAATTATACAATAGTGGTGAGCGGGGGTAATGAAAACGGGAAATACCGGTTGTCCACTAATTTTTTAGACCAGGATGGTATTATCAGAAATACAGGATTTAAAAAATATGGTATTGATCTGTCCACAAATTTTAAATTTCTTGAAAGTAAAAAACTAGGATTGGATATAAATGTTAATTCCAGCCAATACATACAGAATGTCCCTAACGGGGCTTTCGGTGCATCCAATTTGATTCAGGCTGCCCTACAGTGGAACCCTACTGATTCGCTAAAAAAAGCGGATGGTTCTTTCAACATACCATTAGTTAATCCGGTCGCATTAACAGAATTGATAAAATACAATTTAAAAGTTACTACAGTTCTTGGCAGCATTTCACCCTATTACAGGTTCACAGACTGGCTCGAATACAAATTATTGGTTAGTATCAACTATAGTCCGGGTATATTTAGATATTCATTAAACCAGGCGCTGCTCGATCCTTTTAATCAATGGGGATTCGCGGCTATTGAAAATAATGAATTAACAACACAACAGATAACTCATACCCTGAACTTTAATAAAGAAATTTTATCCGGGCTCAATTTAAACGCTGTAGCTGGATTTGAATATATGAAATTTACAAGGAAGGGGTTTGCATTGAATGGAGTTGGAGCAGATGGCATTGGATTTGGCAATTTTGGTTTGGATTATACAAATTATATTCAGTATTCCAGTACAAGCAACCGCAGCATATCCTCTTTTGCAGATCCCATAACAGAATTGAAATCTTTTTTTGGCAGAACAATATTTAACTATAAAGATAAATACCTGCTTACTGCAACGTTCAGGGCCGATGGTTCCACCAAATTCGGAGAAAATGATAAATACGGTTATTTCCCTTCTATTGCAGTTGCCTGGAATATCAGTAAGGAGAAATTTTTTAAATTGAATTTTGTCAATGCACTTAAGCTAAGGGGTGGTTGGGGCAAAACAGGCAACCAGGAATTCCCATCAGGTTCTGCACAGGCAAGATATTCTTTCCAGGATAACGGAACCAGAATCCAGGTGAACAGTCCAAACCCGGATTTAAAATGGCAGTCTGACAAACAATATAATATCGGTGTTGATTTTTCCATATTAAATAACAGGATCTCCGGGACGCTGGATTATTTTAATAAAACCACTACTGATTTACTATTTCCAAGTCCTCCTATTCAGCCTGCACCACCATCGTCAGTTGTAAGATGGATCAATCTTGATGGCAAAATTATAAACAAGGGCCTTGAGGTTTTGATAAATGGGGCTGTTATCAGGAATAAAGAATTCAGTTGGGATCTATCGGTCAATGTCACGTTCCTGAAAAATAATGTTTCAGGCATGCCGTCTCCCGTAGCAACCGGTTCGTTACAGGGGCCGGGTACATCAGGAGCATCTGTTGAAGTGATACAAAACGGTCTTCCCATGAATGCCTTTTTTACAAGAAAATTTCTTGGAATGGATAAAGCCACAGGGTTCGCCATATACCAGGACGATGGCAATACTTTTTATTATGTGGGAAATCCAAATCCTAAAACCCTGGTTGGCATCAGTTCTACCCTTCGCTATAAGAAACTTACGTTTACAGCAAATATGTATGGAGCATTCGGGCAGGACATTTTTTACAACACCCTGCTGAATGTTATAAATGTCAGTGGTATTAATGCAGGGAGAAATATCGGCTTATCAATATATAAAGACCCGGTGAAAGAATCTTTTGCCAACCCGGTAACAGCATCTTCAAGATTTATTGTAAAAGGGAATTATCTAAAAATGGTCAACCTTACGATTGGTTATGCTTTGGGCAATGTGGCAAAAGCGTTTAAAGAGGCGAACATATACATAACAGGTCAAAACCTATTTATAATCACCAAATACCCTGGATTTGATCCGGAGGCAAATTATGATGGAAGCATTAACGGTGTTCCATCCCTGGGTATTGATTTTGTACAATATCCCTCATCAAGAACCATAATTTTTGGGGTAAGCTTTTCGCTTTAATTATTTTAAATCTAAAGTTTATGTTGCGTAAAATATTTATAGTGTTGTCACTTTTTATGATAGCAATTTTACAGAGTTGCACAAAACTGCATGAAACATTTCAAGGTGATCTTACACCGGGTCAGATAGCTGCTGATACCACCAGTACAGCCGGTTTATTGCAAGGCGTATATAATTCACTTGAAGGCCCATTTACGTGTCATCTTCTCGTATTTCCAATGGCTGAGCTTACAACGGATGAAGCAATGGCACCGGTACGTGGCCAGGATTGGGATGATAATGGTGTCTGGCGGGAATTTCACCAGCAAAAATGGAATACAAACAATTCGCAAATCAGAGATTGCTTCAAATATTTAAATGGAACTGTGTATGCGGCAACAGATATGTTACGCTATCATCCGAAACTCCAGGAGCAGGCTGAAGCAAGATTTCTTCGTGCCTGGGCTATGTATTGGCTGTTGGATATGTTTGACCAGGTACCTTACCGGGATCCGGGGGAAAGTGTGGTTCAGCCGGCAAGAGTAAGAAAAGGAAATGAGGCACTGGATTATATCAACAGTGAAATTGAGGATGTGAAAGCCGATTTGCCGGATGGCCCTGCAGGTACGGCAAATAAATTTGCTGCAAAAGTTTTGCTGATGAAATGCTACCTGAACAAAGCAGTATATACAAACCGGGCTGATCCCTCAATTGAACTCACAGATATGAATAAGGTGATAGGCCTGGCCGATGAAATAATCAGCAGCAATAAATATTCATTCAGCACAAATTACTACGATAATTTTGCCCCTGATAATACAACAATCGGCAGTGAAAATATTTTTACACAATTAGATGTTGCAGGCTCTACTCCATATAACTATTTGTGGTATACATGGATAATTGCCCTTCATTACAATCAGACTCCAAGTGGTGCTAACGGATGGGCTACATTAAGCGATTTTTATAACAAATTTGAACCGGCAGATAAAAGAAGAGGAATTGTTTATAATACTGCCGGCTCTCCTCCAAACCCGGGCAATCGTATTAATATTGGGTTTCTTGCCGGTCAGCAACATGACCTCACTACAGATGCTCCCCTGAAGGACAGAAATGGCAATCTTTTAATTTTTTCACCCGAGGTAAAAAATATTGAGACCGGGCCTAACTATGAGGTAACAGGAATCAGGCCATTAAAATATGCACCGGATTTTCTGAATTTATTTAGTCCTGACAATGATTTTGTTTACTTCCGCTTTTCCGATGTATTGCTGATGAAAGCGGAAGCCATCTTAAGAGGAGGAACCCCAACCAACGCAGGCCCTTATGGCAATACAGCCCTCTCTATTGTAAATGCTATCCGCACTCATCCATCGAGAGGCGCCACGTCTTTATCTTCAATAGACCTTGATGGTTTATTGGATGAAAGGGGAAGAGAATTATGGTGGGAAGGCTGGAGAAGACAGGATATGATCAGATTTGGAAAATTCCTTTTGCCTTTCCAGGAAAAAAATTATCAAAGCGGCACGAAATATTTATTATTTCCTATTCCAGGCGATCAATTGGCATTTAACCCTTACCTGAAACAAAATCCAGGATATTAGAATAAGTTCTCTGATTTCTATGATAGGATTTGCAATTTCAATGAATAGTTATTCGTGAAAATTCTAAATAAATCATTCTAAAGAAAAGCCAGTTTAGATTCTCTTTGAGTAATTAGTTCATTAAATCAGATAGGGGATCATTATGAAATTAAATGAGGCAAAGTGAATCGCGATTGAATGATTTAATGATATAAATATTTTCTGTATTTCCTTATTTCCGGATTGTTTTAATATTAAATACTTGAAATTTAAAATTACCATAACTGCAATAATTCTTTTACTGGTAATCTTTCATAATGGAGCTGCCCAAAACAATGAGCTCAAATTTAACCTGGTAGAAGGCCCTAATGGCAAACCATTAGGTTACATCACCGCCATTACCCAGGATCCGCATGGATACATGTGGTTCGCGGGGCAGAGTGCAGAATGCCTTTACCGCTATGACGGCAGCAGGATGATCAGTTTCAGGCAGGATTCCCTGAATCCAAATTCTCCAAATTCGCTCGGCGGAACCAACCTTGAAACAGTATATGCTGATGATTCTGGAATGATCTGGGTAGGGTTTGGTGATACAGGTAATAAAGGTTTGGATCAATTTAATCCGGCAACGGGCATTTTCAAACACTATAGGAATGTGCCAAATGATCCCGGGAGCCTGAGTTTCGGAATAGTTACCGTAATTCTAAGGGATCATCAGGGAATACTTTGGGTTGGTACGCATAACGGCCTGAATCGCCTTGACGAAAAAACAGGAAAATTTATCCATTACCGCAATCAACCGGGGAATCTGGGAAGTTTGAGCAGTAATAATGTCAGGGCCATTTATGAAGACCACAGGGGCGTACTTTGGATCGGTACTGGTTTATTCTGGGAAAACAATAACGACGGCGGCCTTAATCGCTTCGATCGGAATACCGGAACTTTTACCCGTTACCTGAATGATCCTAAGAATCCTCATAGTCTGATAAATAATAAGGTAAGAGCCATCTTTGAAGACAGCAGAGGAACTTTTTGGGTGGGCACTGCAGGAGACGGGTTGCATACAATGGATCGCTCAACAGGAAGTTTTGAAAGACACCTTTATAACCCTGCAAAACCAGACGAATTAAGCAGGCCTAAGCTGAACCCATATGGTTATGATCACATCACTTTTATCAACGAGGATAGTACCGGGGCAATCTGGATTGGAACGCATGCTGCCGGTATTAACCGTTATAATCCGGTTACAAAAAAAATTACACATTACCAACCCAGTAATGGATTTCCGGACAGTACCTCCTGGAATGATTACATATCACGCGATGGTGTTTTATGGATAAGTACAGAAGCTAGCGGACTATTATACCGGGTTGATCCTTTCCATAAATCCATTTATAGCATTCCAACTGTTAATCAGGCACTCAGTTTTCTGGAAGATAGGGAAGGATATTTATGGGTTGGAACATTTGGAAGTGGACTACTCAAATTTGATCAGCATAAAAATTTAATTCAGCAGCTCAAATATGAACCTTCGGATCCCTTTAGCCTTTTTGATAATGTTGTGGCATGCATAATTCAAACTCAGGAAGATACAATTTTGTTGGGAATAGGTAGCGGGGTCCGTATTTTCAATAAAGTTAGCCAACAATTTTCCCGGTTTCATGATGATGGAAATTTAAATGATTCTGCCCAGGCTGGTTGGTCAAAAATTTATCAGGACAAACAAGGACTCTTATGGTTTGGCAGATGGGGCCTTGGATTGGTACGGTATAACCCTAAAGATAATTCATTCAAACATTTTCTTTCAGATGCTAAAGACTCTTCTTCTATCCTTGGAGATCTTGTAAATAGTATTTTGGAGGACAGATCAGGTTCATTCTGGGTAGCGGGGATGGGAGGAATTAACCGTTTAAACAGGAAAACGGGCCGATTCGAACATTACGTAACAGGGCATGAGATTGATTATTTGTACGAGGACTCAGGTGGTACTTTATGGGCCGGAACAGATAGAGGTCTTTTCAAGTACAGTCAAACGGAAGATCGATTTACAAGTTATTTTGATCCCCAGTCAGAACTAAATTCTTTCAACGTGGGTGGAATTATTGAAGATAATGCGAAAAACTTATGGCTCACCTCGCCATCAGCTATCATAAGATTCAATCCGTCAACCAAAGAAACCTTCGTTTATGGCAGCAGGTTTGGAATAAGTCCAAACAGCCTGCTACCGTATGCAGCTACATATAAAGACGGAAAAGGGCAAATATTCATAGGAAGTCCCAATGGGTTTTATACATTTTCCCCTGAAGAACTTTCTGTCAAAACAGATCTGAAAATTATCATTACTGATTTTTTTGTCAATACGCTTCCTGTACTGCCCGGTAAAGGAAGCCTCCTGCAAAAACCCGTTGATGAGATCAGCGATTTAGATTTAAGATACAATCAAAATAATATCGCTTTCAATTTTGCTGCCATTGATTACCGGGCGCCCGAAACCATCAAATATTTTTACATGCTCGAAGGCTATGATAGGGAATGGCAGGAGGTGAAGGAGAAAAAGGAAAATAGCTCCTACTATTTCAATCTTCCTGCGGGCAAATATGTGTACCGGGTAAAAGCTTTTAATAGTGACGGGACAAAAGCGGAAAAAGCAATAACCATCAGCATCAATGCGCCCTGGTGGGAAACATGGTGGTTCAGAATATCTGTAATCATTTTACTGGCCGCAAGTTTTTATCTGCTGATCCGATGGTGGTTACATCGCAAATTCAAGTTGCAACTGGAACGTACCGAAAAAGAAAAACAATTAGTCGAGTTAGAAATGCAGGCCCTGCGCTCCCAAATGAATCCTCATTTTATTTTTAATTCACTCAATTCTATCAATATGTTTATCCTTGAAAATAATAAGCTGCAGGCATCGGAATATCTATCTAAATTTTCAAAGCTTATACGATTAATCCTTCAAAATTCACAGGAAGCATTTATTCCTTTGGAAAGAGAATTAGAAGCTCTTCAATTATATCTTGAACTGGAATCATTAAGGTTTGAAAACAAGTTTGAATATAAAATTGATGTTGATGATGATGTTGACTCAACGATGTTGAAAGTACCGCCCCTCATTATCCAACCTTATGCAGAAAATGCAATTTGGCATGGGTTAATGCACCTGCCTGACCGGCAGGCAGGTAAAAAAGAAAAAGGGCATTTAGAGATTGAGGTATACAGAGAAAATGAAACGCTGCTCTATAAGATCACTGATAATGGTATCGGGAGAAAAAAAGCTGCAGAATTTAAAAGTAAATCTGCATCCGCACAAAAATCAATGGGTATGCGGATTACGGCAGATAGAATTGCCATGCTGCAACAGCAAGGCAAAACTTCGATAATAGTAACCGATCTTGTGCTTGCCGATGGTAATCCGGGTGGTACGGAAGTGTTAATCAAAATACCTGTTTCTTATGATTAAAGCCATTATTATAGACGATGAAATGCACTGTCGTAAAACTTTAAGCATATTGTTGAAAGAATATTGTCCTGATGTGCAGGTAATAGAGCAATGTGATAATGGCGAAGCCGGTGTTGAGGCAATCAAAAAACTTAAGCCTGATCTTGTT
>JBIOGV010000173.1:0-7759 GCA_044448365.1 Chitinophagales bacterium | reverse complement strand
CCTGTAGTGATCGCCAATGATGAAGGAAGGCGTACAACCCCTTCTGTCGTGGCTTTTCTGAAAAATGGAGAGCGTAAAGTCGGTGACCCGGCGAAGCGCCAGGCTATTACAAATCCTCGTAATACAATTATGAGTGTAAAGCGTTTTATGGGACGTCGCTACGATGAAGTGACCGAGGAGATCAGTCACTGGAGCTATAAAACGGTAAAAGGTGACAATAATACGGTACGAATTGACATAGATGGTAGATTGTACACTCCGCAGGAGATCAGTGCTATGATTCTTCAGAAAATGAAGAAAACTGCTGAGGATTATCTTGGTCAGGAAGTAACCGAGGCAGTAATTACCGTGCCTGCTTATTTCAATGATGCGCAACGCCAGGCTACAAAAGAGGCCGGTGAAATTGCCGGGTTAAACGTTCGTCGTATTGTAAATGAACCGACTGCTGCCGCTCTTGCATACGGCCTGGATAAGGGCAGTAGAGATCATCATATTGCAGTATTTGATCTTGGTGGTGGAACATTCGATATATCTGTTCTGGAATTAGGCGATGGTGTGTTTGAAGTAAAATCAACAAATGGCGATACCCACCTTGGTGGTGATGATTTTGATAAAGTGATCATGGATTGGCTGGCTGATGAATTTAAAAAAGAGGAAGCCGTTGATCTTCGTAAGGACCCGATGGCTTTACAGCGTTTAAAAGATGCAGCTGAAAAAGCAAAGATCGAATTGAGTTCTTCTTCAGAGACCGAGATCAATCTTCCATACATCACCGCAATCGATGGAGTCCCCAAGCATTTGGTAAAAAAATTAACCCGCGCAAAATTCGAGCAGCTTGCTGATAATTTATTTGCAAGATGTTTAAAACCCTGCGAAGCTGCATTGAAAGATGCCGGTTATACTGCTTCAAAGATTGATGAAGTAATTTTAGTGGGTGGCGGAACACGCATGCCGAAAGTGCAGGAAATCGTTGAAAAATTCTTTGGGAAAAAACCACATAAGGGAGTAAATCCGGATGAAGTAGTTGCAGTAGGTGCAGCCATACAAGGTGCGGTATTGACCGGCGAAGTAAAAGATGTGTTGTTGCTTGATGTTACTCCGCTTTCTTTGGGTATTGAAACGCTGGGTGGTGTAATGACCCCATTGATCCCAAGCAATACAACAATACCTACAAAGAAATCTGAAGTATTCTCTACCGCCAGCGATAGTCAGCCAGGTGTGCAGATACATGTATTGCAGGGTGAACGCTCAATGGCAAAGGGTAATAAGAGTCTTGGTATTTTCAATCTGGATGGAATTCCACCGGCTCCGCGCGGCGTACCGCAGATCGAAGTAACATTTGATATTGATGCTAATGGAATTTTACATGTAACAGCAAAAGACAAAGGCACTGGCAAGGAACAGAAAATCCGTATTGAAGCTGGCAGCGGTTTGACGAAAGATGAAATTGAAAAAATGAAGAATGACGCAAAAGCTAATGAAGCGACTGATAAAGCTGAAAAAGGAAAAGTGGATAAATTGAACCAGGCTGATGCTCTAGTATTCCAGACTGAAAAACAGTTGAAAGAATACGGTGATAAAATTCCGGCTGATAAGAAAACAGTCATTCAAAATGCAGCAGAACAATTAAGAGAAGCACATAAAAAACAGGATCTTGCCGCAATTGATTCCGCAATGGCATCGCTGAACAGCGCATGGACAGCAGCAAGTGAAGAGTTGTACAAAAATACTCAGCAAACAGGTGCCGGTGCTCAAACTGGGCAACAGCAACCGGGTGGTGATAGTGCAGGACATCAACATGCAGAAGCTGATACAAATACAGGAGACAATGTGCAGGATGTGCCTTATGAAGAAGTGAAATAAATCTGAATCACGATTTATAAGATTAATGAGATTTTGATGATATACGAAGCCCTGCAGAAATGCGGGGCTTCTCCCTTCGGGCCAGCTAGTGCAGGACCGATTCGGTGATTTTAAAATTCTATTTCCCCTTTTTTAAAAATCCCTGGAGATTTAACCAATCACCAAAGCGATTGATCCATGTGTCAGTCGGAATATTTTGAGTTTTCATGCCAAAGCCATGACCTCCTTTTGCATACAGATGTAATTCTGCAGAATGTTTTGCAGCAACCCATTTGTTATAAAGACCGACACTATGTGTTGTCAGTCCAAGCTGATCATCCGATGCTGCGGCAATAAACATGGGTGGTGCATCGCCTGGAACATTTGTTTGCATTGAATCCGGGAAAAAGCATAAATAGGTGCCACAAAATCAGGGCGATTTTCCGGGATATAATTAAATGCTGAGGATGCAGCTACAGTACCGCCTGCAGAAACCCAATAATTCCAATTCGTGTTGGCGAAATTTTATATTCTGCCGCATGTTTTCGCACATAACTAATAGCAGCGCGTCCATCAGGTATTGTCAAAGGAATTACAGCGCTGGTTTCTTCTTCAAATTCTTTTTTGCCCATTTTCTCCATCACTTCCTTTGTGGGATCATCGGTTAAACTATGCCCCAATCGATATTTCAAGACAAAGCAGGTAACCCCTTTTTTTACCAGCCATTTCGCAACATCATAGCCTTCACTATTGATAGATAAAGCAAAAAAAGCACCTCCGGGGTAAATGATCACGGCCGTACCGTTGGCAACGGAGGCTTCAGGTGCAAAAACAGTACGTGTTGGATGCGTAACATTGTAAACGACCTTAGTGTTCCATAAATTTCTATCATTTTCTTTTTCATTCCAGGTCCAGTTTTCAGAACCGGGTGCTGCACCATTATAAAGTTGAATGACTTTTTTCTGGGCATTCACAATGACCGACAGCAACTAATGGGCAAGCAGAATTATATTTTTGTTCATACAGCAAAATTTTAATTGCATATCTGTAAAGACTTACCCGAAAGTAAAATCTTATTTAATAATTTTCACCGCCCTGATGAGATCTTTTAAAAAAAGCAACTTCTCATGTCGCATGTAAGCATCATTTATTGTTTTCGTTGTAATGAAAGTCGGATAAACTCTTATTTGGATCTTTTAGTTGTCGGGGAAACCGATTACTGAAATTCCGAGTGAAAACAAATAACCTGAAAACTGTTTTGTTGCAGCGTACTTGCTTTTCCCTGCAACAAACCGATAATTTGTCTCTGCTGTCAGCCAGATATCGCCATTTTGACCAGCAGAAAATAGTTTTATGCCAAATCCACCTCCGGGTTCAAACGCATAAAAATAATTCGTTGCGATTTCCTTTGCACTGTTTTTATGTATTCTTTCTTTGTGTGCATTGTCACCCAGTCTTGATACAGATAATGCGTTAACCAGGCTAATATTTATTTGCGTCCGATCCGTTTTCAGAAGATCAAATTGATTGGCCCAGCCTATTTCATAATAATAAATGATTGGCTTTTCTATTGAAAAGCTGAACGTGTCGGAAATTTTTTTTTGGGAAAACACTATGAATGCCCCGGTAGCAAACCGTTTAGTTGGAAAATATTTAATGTTCCAGTTAATGCCATAAAATTTTCCCGATAGCAGTTGCGTATTAATTGCAGAAACATTGATTTCAGCGGCTTTTGAAGTCTTGTTTTTTAAAGTATCAGCGGATTGTCCATAAGTAAATGATGAAATCGCGAAAAAAAAAGTTAAGTATGTGAACGATCGTTTCATCTTTATTTATCAATTTGAGATCTCAAAATCGCCAGGCACATCTGCAATATAAATTTATATTTTTCAGCATTAACCAGGATCTTCTTTTTCTGAATCCGCAATGATTTTCTTAGCCACTGCTAACCGTATTTTTTTATTCTTCTCCACTAATCTGTGTGTGATCCAATTTTCCAAATGGTGATGCAAGCGCCCCAACAGCCCGGCTATACAAACCATGGATAATAACATTAGCAGAGGAGAATAAAGTGTCAAATTGCCCAGGTATGGGTGAAGAAAAAGGTCGATAAATTCAAATCCAATGAGTAATGCGACCACTCCCAGGAACCGGATGAGTTTTTGATTGGCAATTATCGAGCGACTAAAAAGAAAGAACAGGATAATAAAGGCTACCAGTCCAACAGCAATACCGGCATACTGAAGACGGGATTTTCTTTCTTCTCTATCCTTTTCTATTTGCAATTGCATTTTTTGTCTTCGCAATTGTTCTGTGTAACTAATATTTTGTACCTGAGAAATTTTATCACGGTTCGTCAGGCTGTCGTGTGCAACAGTGTAAAGTTTTTGATAGGCAAAGGCACTATCAATGTTCTTCTGTGATTCATAAAGGCTTGCGAGCAACCGGTAAATTTCTGAAACGACTCGTAAAAAAGAAGCCTTTTGAGCCGGCAGAAATGCTTTTTTTGCATATGCAATAGCCGAATCGGTTTTGCCTTCCTCATGGAAATATTTTGAAATTTCAAAAAGGTTCATGGCCAGGGTTCTCGCATTACCATTTCTCTCGGAAGCCTCCACTCCCATTTTATAGTAAGTAAGTGCCAACGGTTTGTTTCCGAGTTTTGTATGAATATTAGCAAGGTCATACAAAATATAACCGAATTCGGAGACTGCATTGAACCTGATTGCCAATTGGTATGCCTGTTGCTCAAAAAAAAGAGCAGAATCTAATTGGTTTGTTTTTTCATATACGAATCCGAGGTTCATTAGTGCATACACAGAATCAGCCATATCATTTATTTTCCAGGCCAAAGTTTTGCATTGCTTATAATTGGAAATAGCATTTTCATAATCCTGTTGTTCTTTATAGATATTGCCAACCGAGTTATACACGCCTGCCATAGAGGCTAAATCATTAATTGATTCAGCTATCTTTAATCTTTTTAATTGTATTTCCAACGCTAAGGGGTAATTACCTTTAACCATAGATGCTTTCCCCATCCATGCATATCCATTTATAGTCCATTTAGAGCTGTTATACTGCTGTGCCAGACGGAGAATATCGTTTGCGAAGTAAATGCTGCTATCAGGATTGGCATCCTGGTAAATGTCTGCAAGTGCATTCAACACCATAATTTTTGAAGTATCATTCCCGGATGTTATCAATGCGTATTTCAGACTATCCAAACGATGACTATTGTATTGACTCTTTACAAAAAAACCAACAGGAGTAAGTAGCAGCAAAAGGATGATTTTTTTCATACCAATTAATTAGTTTGTTTCCTGGATTAGCTTTCTTTTCTGCAGTTATTAAGGTAATCTTTTGTTGCTGATTTTTCCATAACCTTCATTACGCATGAACAAGTAGCATTAAGTAAGTGGCTAAGTAATCAGAATTATCAAATTAAACTTCAGTCTCTCACTGTATATAAGGCCTACCTATGAATACTATAGACAACGAGTAAAGCGGATCCCGGCATTCGTTTATTTTGTCATAGATACGATACTGGCAGAGCGTACACTAATCTATAAATTATTTATCCTATATTCGGTTTACCGAACTAAGCTCTATATGTTTTATATACCAAAAAAAATTGCTTTGATTTTTTTGGGGTTGATGTTGCTGTTTACTCTTCACAGGCTTTTATTTATTTTATATAATTTTTCTCTTTGCAGTGAAAAAGGAATCGGTTTGCTCCTGGAATCTTTCGGAAATGCAATTCCGCTTGATGTATCCACAGCCTGCTATGCGTGTATTTTATCACTGATCCTGATTATTCTGCAGTATTCGTTAAATAAAAAGATCATTTATCGTATCCACCAGGTATATTTATGCACCATTGTTTTTATTTCTACCCTGGTTGCGGTTTCTGATTTAGTTGTGTATAAAATAATGAATACAAAAATTCATTTCCAACTATTATATCACCTGGAACATCCGACAGAAGTCCTCCGATCAGCTCCAACCCCTGTTTTTTTGATAGGTCTCCCGTTCATTTTGATTTTTACTTTTTTTTACTGTAAGCTGTTATTCAAAATTTATCCTTATTCAGAAGCTCCTGCACATACATGGTATTTCAAGATCCTGGCTTCATTGCTTTCCTTTGGAATATTGGGATTGATTATTGGTGCAGGAATTCGTGGAGGCTTCCGGCCAATTCCAATTAATGAAAGCGAAGTATACTATACCCGCCACCAGGCGCTGAATGATGCAGCTGTGAATCCCAGTTGGACACTGATGCATAGTTATCTTGAAAATGCCCAGGCAGGCAACACCAATCCATATATTTTCATGGATAAAGAGAAGGCAGGGACAATAGTAAAAAATATGTACGCCACTTCTGATTCCGTTTTCGATATGTTTCTTACTACTGAAAGACCCAATATTGCTTTCCTGATCCTGGAAAGCTGGTCAGCAGATTTAGTGAGCGTTTGCGGTGGTGATAAAGGTATCACTCCGGAGTTTGATTCACTTTCCCGGAGCGGTCTTCTGTTTTCAAATGCTTTTGCCAGTGGTCAGTTAAGCCACCAGGGTATACCGGCAATATTGAGTGCCTACCCGTCACTGCCAATTACTTCCATTATTCAAAACAGCGATAAGTTTCCCAGGATTTCATGCATTAACCGTGAACTGAAAAAAGAAGGCTATAACAGCTCGTTTTACTATGGAGGACAATTAATTTATGGCAATATCAAAAGATACCTATTCTACAATCAGTTTGATGAGATAAAAGAAGAATCTGATTTTTCAACCAGTAAACGTGTAAGAGGTAAGCTTGGCATACATGATGAGCAGATGTTTATGAATTGGATGGATGCGATCAATAAAAAGCAAGAACCATTTTTTACATGCCTTTTTACGCTTAGCAGCCACCCTCCTTATGATATGCCAATGAAAGAAAAGCCGCCACTGTGGGAAGATAATACTATAAAATATGTAAACAGCGTTCATTATGCTGACAGCTGCCTCGGCTCTTTTTTCAGAGAAGCAAAACTGCAGCCGTGGTATAAAAACACATTGTTTGTATTAGTAGCGGACCACGGTAACTTTTCTCCGAGAAAATATGCAAACAACTCTGTTGAGCATAATCATATCCCCCTGCTGATCTTTGGTGATGTTCTGAAAGAAAACTATCGGGGAAAAGTTATCACTCATATCGCATCGCAAACTGATATTGCAGCTACTGTTTTGTCACAGCTAAAAATCCCGCATCAACAATACCGGTGGAGCAAGAATTTGTTCGACTCCCTTAATGCATTCGCTTTTTTCACTTATTATGAAGGATATGGCTTAACCACACCAAAAGGAAAACTTGTATGGGATAAAAAGGCAGGCGGTATTTATATCACCAATACCTTTTCTAACGATGACTTTATAATATTCAAAGCAAAAGGGGAGGCCTATTTGCAGGAATTATCCCAGGAGTATCTTGATTTTTAATTGTCCCCATCTCCTGCTCTTCCGGGATGAAGATGGGACCTTAGTGCAGGATAGTCACGAAGTGTACTGAATAAAGTTACAGAATGTACAAATGAGTGACAGGCTGTGTTATGAAACAGGGAAACTGACCTACTAATTATTATCAATTTAAAATATTGAATGAAAGACTATTCGACATTTAAAATTCAACGTTCAAAGTAACTTTTAAAGTGCGTGAATATAACCGGCACTATCTCTAAACTTATCAGGCTGCATCTCTACAAAAAAATTCTTCACCCCACCCGTTTTTGCCGCAGCAAAAAATTCCTTCCAGTCAATGACACCCTCACCAATGGACACTTCTTTTTTATCGCTCGTCCAATCTGATAGATGAGATGAAATAAATCTGCCGGGATATTTTTTAAAATAATCAGAGGCTTTATAACCCAGATTGATG
>JBIOGV010000172.1:0-7814 GCA_044448365.1 Chitinophagales bacterium | reverse complement strand
GTCCATGCTCCTGCTGTTAGAATCAGTTTATCGCACTGGTAGCTGTTTTTATCAGTAATAACAATGACTCCGCTTCCATCTTTTTTCCATTCAATCAGTTTTTCTTTTGTATGAATTTCAGCTCCTTTTTTTATAGCCTGATCTGTATAAAGCCGGATCGCTTTTTCAGGAGTTACAAAACCCGCACCCGGTTCAAATATAGTTTCAAAATCACCCGGTATTTTAAATTGAGGAAAATCCTGTGTAGTTCCTGCCCTGTCGAGTTCCTTCAATTCTATATTGTATAAAGAAGCTGATCGCTTCACACCTTTTATGAGTGAATGACCGGAAGGGCTAAAATAAACAAGACCTGTTTGAAAAAATATTTGGGTGCCTGTTTCTTCTTCAAGAGCTTTCCAGTTTTCATAAGACCTTTTTAACAGGGGGACATAATTGGAGTTCTCAAAATATGCTTTGCGAATAATACGGCTTTGTCCTGCATGAGATCCAAATTCATGAGTGATATCAAACTGTTCGATACCTAAAACTTTATATCCACGTTGAGCAAGATGATAGCAAGCAGAAGAACCCATGGAGCCAACGCCGATCACAATTACATCAAATAAGTTGCTCATATAGATTATTTGAAGTAAGACTATTCAACAATTTTCAATTTCGCATAATTCAGCATGATCTTTTTTTCTCCGTTGTATTCAAACTTTACCGTTGCAATCGGATTATGTGCGGCACCCTCCAGTTTCATTACTTCACCAAAACCAAATTTCTGGTGCTCTACTTTTTGACCAACACGTAAATTACTTGTATCGCTTGCCTTGAAATCAGGTGATGGTATATGATCCTTTGTTTGTTGTTTTGCATTTGGTGTTAGATAGGATGGTTTTGATCTTTCCGTCTTCGAACTCTGAACATCAATTACAGAACTTTCAAATCCCCGGTTCATCCTGTCAAACGCAGACTTTGCGGACCAGTTACCAATACCGCCCGTTTGATTTTTCATTCCGCCCCCGGCAAAACTTCTGTCCAGGTAATCATTGGGTATTTCATCAATAAAACGACTCGGTTCGTTTTGTACCAACTGACCAAATTTATACCTGGTGTTGGCATATGTGATCCAGAGTTTATGTTTTGCTCTTGTGATTACTACATAGAACAGCCTGCGTTCTTCTTCCAGTTCCTCTCTTGTATTCACGCTCATGGCATTTGGAAAAAGCATTTCTTCCAAACCGCAGGCAAATACACAACCAAATTCCAAACCTTTTGCAGAATGAATGGTCATCACTTTTACGGTGTCTGCGTTCTCGTCTTTTTCATCTTCATTGGTAAGCAAAGTAATTTGCTGCAGGTAGGCGCCTAAACCTTTATCCCCCACTTCACCTTCTTCATTGCTGGGAGTTTCTGTAAATTCTTTTATTGAATTCAATAACTCCTGGATGTTCTCATAACGCTGAATGGCATCATCACCTTCCTGCCTGCGGTCAAACAGATCTTTTATCAAACCGGACTGTTTACCAACCATGAAAGCGATATCATAAGCGTTTTTCTTTGGCAGCTCACTTTGAAACATTTTGATCAGGGTTACAAAACTGTCAATGATCTCGAGCGTACCCGCGCGGTAACCAAATTTGGGAGCATTTACCAGCACATCCCACATGCTGATGTTATTTTCATTTGCAAATAACACAGCTTTATCGATACTTGTTTTGCCAATTCCTCTTGCCGGGTAATTGATAATGCGTTTCAGGCTTTCTTCATCTCTTGGATTTACAATGACTCTCAAATAGGCGAGCAAGTCCTTTATTTCTTTTCGCTGATAAAAACTAATACCGCCATAAATGGTATAGGCAATCCCTATCCGGCGAAGACTTTCTTCGAAAGCGCGGCTTTGCGCATTGGTGCGATAAAGAATAGCAAAATCCCTATTGTGATAATGATTCCTCAGCTTTTGTTCCTGGATCGTGTCGGCCACAAACTTTCCTTCTTCATTATCACTCATGGTTCGCACCAGTTTTATTTTTTCACCGCTTGCATTTTCAGTCCATAAGATTTTAGGGATCTGGCCTTTATTATTTTTTATGACCTCGTTGGCAATATTCAATATACTTTGTGTGCTGCGGTAATTTTGTTCAAGCTTTACCACCTTTACATCTTCATAGTCTTTTTGAAACTGTAAAATGTTTTGAATAGTAGCACCGCGGAAACTGTAAATGCTTTGCGCATCATCACCCACCACGCACACATTTTCATGCTGGGCGCCTAATAATTTTATAATCTCATATTGCGCCGGGTTTGTATCCTGGTATTCATCGATCAGGATATATTGAAACTTGCGCTGGTATTTACTTAAGGCTTCAGGGATTTTTGTAAGCAGTTCGTAGAATTTTAATAACAGGTCATCAAAATCCATAGCCCCATTCTTAAAGCAGCGTTTTACATATGCTGAGTAAATTTGTGAAATAGCAGGGCGGTTTGCCCGCATGTCTTCCTGCTGAATGTAATAGTCTCTTACATATTCTTCAGGACCCACCAATGCATTTTTTGCTGATGAGATGCGATTATATACAGTGGAAGGTTTGTAATGCTTATCATCCAAATTCAATTCATGAATAACTGTTTTCACTACGGCTTTTGCATCGTCTGTATCGTAAATCGTAAAATTATTCGGATAACCAATTTTATCGGCCTCTACGCGAAGTATTCTTGCAAACACGGAATGAAAAGTGCCGATGTATAAATTACGGGCTTCATTATTTCCTAAAATTTTCTCAACCCGTTCTTTCATTTCCTTTGCTGCCTTGTTGGTAAAAGTGAGCGCGAGGATATGAAATGAATCCACCCCATTTGCCATAAGATGCGCAATTCGCGTGGTAAGAACTTTTGTTTTTCCGCTTCCTGCCCCGGCCACAATCATCAGGGGTCCGTTTATATGCAGCACAGCTTCTTTCTGTCGCTCATTCAACCCGCTAAAATAATCTTGCATGGCTGCAAATTAACGAACTTGATTCGCAATTTGTGAAGGAGTTATGGGTTATGTGTTGTGAGTTACGGGTCCTTCAATCTTCTTTTTCGCTTTCTGCAAGCTCACGATATTGTTCTGCGGGCATAATGATTAATTTAGGGAAAGCATATTATATGAGTATTACCAGAAATTCAGGTTCACCATCTTCATTTGAAAAAAGTTTATGGCGAAATTAAAGCTTGACCTGCATGATATATACAATAACAGCAAAGCTATTGACCAGGCTTTGAATAATATTTTTGAAGAGGCCATTGAAAAAAGAATTCGTGAAGTAGAAATTATTCCCGGCAAAGGGAGCGGTCAGCTAAGAAAGAAAGTCGAACGTTTCCTGCAACAGCCGCATATCAAACCACTCTATCATCGCATTGAAAACGACAGCAAAAATTTTGGGAGATTGTTTGTGTATTTTAAGTTTTGAATTCTCTGAAGCTCATTTCCGGTAAAGCATCAGGTCAATATTTTTATCATGTTTTTCCTTTTCCACTTCTTTCCGGTAAAAAGTTTCATAATAGGCTTTTATAAAAGCAGTAAGAGGAGCGGCAATGAAGGCGCCGATGATCCCAAATGCCGATGACATCGCAATAATCATTATTAAAATAAAAACGGGATGGATCTTCATTGTTTTTGAACGAATGCGCGGGATAAGAAAATCTCCGATGATTTCATCTGATACAAGATAAAATATGGCAACCCACAAGGCAGTTATGGGAGAAATAGAAAAGGCAATTAGTATTGGCGGAACTGCCATAATATAAAAACCGATTTTAGGAATCAACTCAGCAAAAAAAGTAACAGCGGCCCATACCCATACGCCTGGTATTCCCATGAAGTACAGAAAAAACCAAACAATGACTGCCCTGATAGCGCCTGCAACTATGTTCGACCACATCCATCCGATGGTCATTTTCGAAGCATAAGAAAATGCTTTAGCTGCTTTATCCTTTTTGTGGTCAGAAAAATAGGAAAGGTATAATTCGAGCAGCGGCCGCGGGTTGGTGAGCATATAAATTACAAGGCAAAAGAAAAATATAATGAGCAAAAGATTTCTGAATAATTGAATGGAATATTGACCTACACTGTTAATGATTGCTGAAACCGGCGGCAAAGAGGCAATGGCATTTGCAGTGGTTTGTGCCTTTTTCCCGTCGGCTCCATATTCTCCCAACCAGCCTGATATCCGTTTGTTTAAGCTTTCAAGGTACGTAGGCAGATTTGTTATCAATAGCTTTATCTGCGTAACCATTTTCGGAACGATCATCCAGCCTAATAGTGCAAAACAAAGGATTACTGCAAAAAAAACGATCAGTGAGCCAATGGGACGGCGAATATTTTTTGTTTCAAGCCAGGTAACGGGAGCATTTAATACAATGGTAATTACTATTGCAAAAAATAAAAGAAGGATCACTTCTAATATTTCATGAGCAAACCACAGCGCTACGAAAAGACCTGCTGCAAGGTAGATCAAACGTGAAAATGATTTGTATTCCATATGCTGATTGCTTACATGAAAATACAGAAACCATTTCTTAAATCAGGATATGTCAAAAACAGAAACAGGGTCAGCAAGGACCCTGTTTGCCTTTTACTTAGAAAAACTTAAAATGCTTTCTTCACACCTTCTTCCACATTTGCATTTTCGGGATATAAAACGGTCTTGATAAAATTTGTTGTACTTAAAAATTTTTGAGCGGCTTTTTGCAGATCCTGTATTGTTAAGGCATCTACTTTTTGTTCGTAATCCAAAATGTTTTCGGGATCATTTTGATCAATAAACGCCTGGGAAAGATTATCCAGCCATGTGTCATTGTCCTGCAAATGGGCATTATATTGTTTTTTCCAGGTCTCTTTTACTTTATCAAGATCTGTTTGATCAACACCTTTGTTCTGTGCATCTTTAATTAATCCAAACAATGCGTCTGAAAGTTTGTCAACATTTTCAGGTCCGCAGGGAATTGTAGCTGAAACGGTATAATGAACATAGGGTCTTTTTTGAATGGCACCACTCAATCCCCCGCCATAAATACCACTCATTTCTTCTCTGAGTTTTTCAATAATTTTTATATTCAATGCATCGATCAAAGCCTTGAAAGCAAGATTTTCTTCACGGCTGTATTGCGTTTCTCCCGACCAGATCAGGCTGATAAAACTTTGAGGTTCCTTTCCTCTTTTAATATTTGCCAGTACTGTTCCCTGTACAGGTCTTGCACCATTGTCTTTAAAGGTATGTTCTTCAGGTTTGGCCGGCAATGAACCGAGATATTTTTCAAACAATGGTTTTGCAATAGCAGGATCAATATTGCCTACAAAAGTGAAATGCATTCCATCGGCATTGTCAAATATTTTTTTATAGTCCGTCATTATATTGTCCAGTTTCAGATTTTCAAACTCGGCGACAGTTGGTACACCACTGACCCAGGGGTTACTGTTGTACGCGATCTTTGTCAATGTATCCTGGAAAAAATACCGCGGATTTGCTTTTGCAAACTGCAATTGACTTTTTTGTTTGGTTACATAAGAATTAAATAATGCTTCATCCTTTCTTGGTTGTGTAAAATATAAATTGACCAATTGAAGAAAAGTTTCAAAATCCTTTACGCTGCTGTTTCCCTGGATCCCTTCCTCATGATCATTTATGTAAGGCGTCACCTCCACAGTTTTGCCTGAAAGAAATTTTTCAAGATCGGTAGGTGACATATCTTTTACCCCCATAACACTGATTAATTCAGCAGCATGTTTTGCATTGTCTTTGTCTTCAAGAGAAAATTTTTGCCATCCACCAAAGCGCCAGGCATCCATTAATATCTCATCATTTTTAAAATTTGTTGGCTTGAACGTGATCGTAACGCCATTGCTTAGTGTGAGATTGGTAGTACCCAGCTTGTCATTTTTTGTTTCTGAAAGAATTTTTCCTGCAGTTACAGGATCGGTCATCAGGTTGGTTGCTACTGCTTTTTCCTCATACGGTTTCACTTGCTGTTTTGCGGCAGCAATAATTTGCTTTTCAAGATCATTATCAGAAGGCAATTTACTTTTTGTACTCGTTGGAGCCAATACAAGAGCGAAGGCATTCGTGGGTGCCGGCATTTTCTTAGCCTCATCATTAATTTCAGTTAAAGTAATTCCGGGCAGGAATTGCTTCAAAAAATCATAACGATTTTCAGCACCGGGAGTGGGATCACCTTCCAGGTAGTTATTGATGTAATTTGAAACGATGGATGACGATTGAGTTTTATCTTTTTCTTTGAACGCCTGGTCCGCTTCATTGAGCAAGTTTGCTTTTGTTCTTTCCAATTCAGTGGCCAGGAACCCAAACTTTCTTGCTCTTTCTGTTTCAGCTAATAAAGCATCAATTGCTTCTTTTGTAGTATTATTTCCCAGGACGGCGAAAGAAATAAAGGCATCGTATCCCCGGATAAATTGATTGGTGCCTGTGAAACCAAAAACAAAAGGAGGATTTTCCTTTTGTGTCAATTCATTCAAACGTTCATTGATCAGCGAATTGACAACCTCTCTTTTCACGGATTCACGATAATCGGCCCATGTTTTTATTTTTTTTGCCGGGGTGATATAGTTAAAAACCTCAAGAACAGAATTTGTTGTTTCATCATCTGTCACAACCATTGCATCAGCTTTTGTTCGGGCAGCTATGGGAGTTATGGCAGGCCTTGGTTTTTCATGCTCCGGGTTTTTAAATCCGCTAAAATGAGCAATGATCTTTTTCTCAGCTTCAGCAGGGTCAATATCTCCTACAACAATTACGGCCATCAGATCCGGGCGGTACCATTGTTTATAAAAACGCTCCAGGGTCGCGGGTTTGAATGTTTTCAAAATACTGTCTTTGCCTATTGGCAAACGCTCAGCATATCTGGAACCATTAAAAAGTTTTGGGAAATATTGGCGAAGCATCCTTTCCTGGGCTCCTTTGCTCAAACGTGATTCTTCCAAAACAACACCACGTTCTTTATCGATCTCTGTTTTATCCAATAAATTATTCCCGGCCCAGTCTTCTAAAACGGTAAACCCTTTTTCTACTATTTCAGGATCATCACTTGAGATCGGCAGAATGTAAATGGTCTGGTCAAAGCCGGTATTTGCATTAAGATCGGCGCCAAATTTTACACCTACTTTTTGTAAATAGTCAACCAGTTCATTTTTGGGAAAATGTTTGGAACCATTAAAATTCATATGCTCCATAAAATGAGCAAGACCCTGCTGATCCGGATCTTCCAGAATAGAACCTGCATTGACAACGAGGCGCAGCTCCATTTTTTTTTCGGGCTTCAGATTTTTTTGAATATAGTATGTAAGACCATTTGGAAGTTTACCTACCTTAACATTCGGGTCAACAGGAATGGATTGGTTTAAATTAAATTGTGCAAAAGAGTTTGTAAAAATGAAACTCAGAAAAATGACACTGCACAAGGATTTTATAAAGACCTTCATATAAAAGTTTTGAGGCAGCAAATGTATTTATCATAGCCCACCCGGTGAAATAAATAACTTCCTTTTATATGAAGGGAGAGTTAAAGGTATAAATGCAGGAATGAAGGTATAAAACACAAGGTACAAGGCGCAAGGCTCAACGCACAAAATTGATATCAGAAGTTTTCATTTGTGTCTTGTGTCTTGTTCCTTGTACCCTCTTCATTATATTTTGTTTCAGCTTCCTGTGCTTTGGTAAAATCAAGAACCACTCCATTGATGCAATATCGAAGACCAGTTGGCGGAGGCCCATCATCAAATACATGACCCAAATGAGATTTACAGCGGCCGCACATTACTTCAGTACGGTGCATTC
>JBIOGV010000171.1:0-7888 GCA_044448365.1 Chitinophagales bacterium | reverse complement strand
GCGCTAATCGAAACTGAATTACTGACCTGGCGTTTATAACCGGCAGACAAATTCAACACGGAAAAATAATGTTTGTTTTCGTTTTTAGTTTGATAAGGATAATAGGTTGTTGCAGAAGCTGATTTGTAAGTATAAATGTATTTTTCTTTTTTCATCAGGTACGAAGAAAGACCAGTGCCTACAAACCAATTGCCTTTATTTCTAGCATTAAAATCATAGCTGAGTTTTACAGGTATTTCAACTACATCACAATTAGCATTAGCGCCTTCAAATTTTGTTGTTGGTGGTGGTACAAAAGAAAGCCTGTAATCATTAGATCCTGCCCAATAAATTTTCTTTGCGGCATAAATTCCTGTTTTCAAAGTGAACCTGCTTTTTGTATAACCAACTCCAACCCCGTATACCAGTGTTGCCTGCCCGGTCTTGCTGCTACCGGCTTTACTTACATCGGGTCCGACTGAGATAAAAAAGCTAAATCCATTGTTATTATTTAAACTTTTTGTCTTTTCTCGCTGACCCGTTTTTTTTGTATCTGGCTTCGGAGTTTGCTCTTCATTATTTGTTTTTGCCTGGTTGTTGGCAACAACGGTATTGTCTTTGATTATTTTGTTTTCACTTTTTTCAACTGTGACTGAGTTAGAAGGAATTTGATCTGTCGTTTCCTTTGACCCGATTTTTTGGTCATTTTGATTTCCATTTTCCGTCACGGAAACATTCTTATCCTGCTTATTGTAGTTACTTAAAGAAACATTGTTATTTGGCTCATCCTTTTCTGAGTGTAACTTATTTGTGGTTATTTTATTTTGAAGATTGTTCTTAACCGGTAATTTATCATTGTTAACACCAGCAATTGTTTTTTTCAGTTCGGGACCGGTGAAAATATTTTTATTCTTTTTCTGATTGAGTTTATCGGTTTCAGAATTTGAAATAGTGAGGTTATTCTTATTTGAATTTTTATTGACAGGTGATTGTACCTTATTTTTATCTTCCTGATCAAATTGATGAGAAGCAGGCCTGTTATTCCATGGTTTTGATATCACCAGGTATACTCCTCCTCCTAAAAAAATTAATAACAAAAGTGCAAAAAGAATCCTTCTCCTGTCATCTTTTTGCTGAGGAAGATGCTGGTCAAGTAATTTTTCCATCTTCTGCCACGCTTTTTCATCATAAGCAGGATGGTGCTGATCAGCAGCTTCTTTTATTTTCATATCAAAATCTTCAAACAACATTTTTGGTTACTTGTATTTGATTTTGCCGAAATAATATTTTTTGCAACTGCCTTCTGGCTTTCGCGAGGTTCGATTTTGAAGTGCCGATCGAAATACCAAGTTTTTCGGATATTTCCTCGTGGGTAAATCCCTCAATAATAAAAAGATTCAAAACAGTCCTGTAACCCGGGGTCAGATCTTGTATTGATCTTATTATTTCCTCATAAGAAATTCTATCCAAAGCATCTTCGCCTCCCGACGAGACCTGGATAATCCCATTATCCAGATCACTGGTAAACTGGTATTTTTGATTTTTGCGGAAATGATCTATGGCAGTATATACCATTATTTTTCGTAACCACCCTTTAAAGGAGCTTACCACATCACTATAAGCCGGTTTATACCGATGTACCTCTTTAAAAATTTTCAGAAAGCCGTCATTTAATATCTCAACTGCATCTTCCTGGCTTTTTGTATACCGGTCACAAACAGCCATAGCATATCCATAGAAAGAGCTATAAATTTTTTTCTGGCTCTCCCTGTTATTCATTGCACATCCGTCAATGTGCATGGTTAATTCCTCGGCTGATAACAAATTCCCCTTTTTGGTTACAAAATATCAATCGAAAGGCATGCCTTAAAGGTTGCTTTACTGCAAGTTACTTTATTTGAGAAGATAAATCGATAGTTCCCAGATTCAAATTGTAAAGGATGGGGCCAGAAATTTGGTAAAAATGGTATAAAGTGATACAAAACTCAGAAGATTCATGACAAAGCTTGTGAAAATAATCTTTACCCAACTCATGGTCGTATTTAACAACTTGATCAGCCAGGCTTCAAAAATGGAAGCAATGCAATACAAAATAAATAACTCTGAAAGCTGGGAAATATTAAATTCTTCCTTATTAAAAATCAAAACCAAAAGGATGACCAGCAAAAGCAGGCCGATATTGGCCATTACGGAGTCGATAAGAATTTTTTTAAACCTGTCAAACCTGAAAAGCAGCATAATGAGCGTTTCCATGATGATTTTAAATAATCCCATACTTAAAAAAACCAAACCAACTCTTGCTAGGTGCCAATCGACTGATAAAAAGAGGGATCTCATAACTCTGTTTGTGTCCTAAAAATAAAATAAAAACCTATTCAAACATGGCTTTCTTACTTCATTACCGGTAATTCAATGCAGGTGGGCAATTTGGAAGTAAAATATATAGTTTGAGTAGCTTTAATGAAGTCAGCGTCATTCGCTTCAAAAATATTTGGTACAAATTTCTGGGGATTGCGATCAATAACCGGGAACCAGGTGCTCTGCACCTGTATCATAACCCGATGTCCTTTTTTAAATGTATGATTGACCTGGTGAAGATCTATTACAAATTCCTCTGGCTTATTGAGAGTGAGCGGAGATGGATTTGAAAAACTTTTTCTGAATCTTCCGCGAAATGCTTCCATAGCAACCGGAAGCTGATAGCCACTCATTAGAAAATTCTTTGAATCAAAACTTGGATATACATCGATTAGTTTCACGATCCAGTCCGCGTCACTGCCCGTTGTGCTTGCAAACAAATGTGCAACAATCTTCCCGGTAACAGTCAGGTCTTCGGTTAAGGTATCCATCACAAAGCTTACAACATCAGGCCTTGAATAAACAAAACGCTGATCTTCCACCTGCCAGGGTCTCCAGCGACTTCCGGCCCCATACGTGGCTTCAATCGGCAGCGTTCTGTAAGGAACTGGCTTTGCAGGATCGCTGGTATAACTGATCGCACCGGTATCTGAACCCGGTTTAGTAAATGAACAGGTATTATTTGGACCTGCATAAAGTTTCATTGAGGTTGTTTCTTTCGGTGGCCATGAAGCGTAAGTTTTCCATTGATTGCTGCCAGTTTGAAAACAAGTGGCCTCATCAAATTTTCCATCACCTATTCCTTTTAACCAATAGTCAAACCATTTTTTCTGGAGAGCCTGGAAATATTCTGCTGTATTGCTTCCAAAAGAAATTTTCCCCAGGCTGTCAGCCCTTGGCCTGCTCCATTGACCATGAAACCAGGGACCCAAAACAATATAATTCCGGTTGAAACTATCTTTTTGTTCCATGTGCTCATACATCAGTTGCGGTCCATTCATATCTTCCTGGTCAAAATAACCGCCAACATGGAGCATGGGTATTTGTGGATATGAAACATAACTCAATGGAGAATTTTTTTGCCAGTATGAATCATAAGAAGGATGCGCCACAAAACTGTTCCACGTAGGAATTTTATGGTGGAAGTATTTTTCATTAATATTTTTTAATGACCCCAGTTTCAAATACCAATCGAAAAGATCAAATTGCGGAAAGGGGAAATCACTATCCGTGGTCTTATCGTTTTCTACTTCATAGCTGTATTCCATCCCATAGCTAAGCCGGAATGCACCATTGTGATGAAAGTCATCACCTAAAAACAGATCTCCCATGCAAGCCTGTTCTGACGCGGCTTTCAGTGCAGGGTGAGGATCAACAGAGCCCACTAAGGTAAGCCAGCCGGGATATGAAATACCAAAGATCCCTGCTTTGCCATTATTATTTTCGATATTTTTTATCAGCCAATCGATCGTGTCCCATGTATCTGTACTTTCATCTACCGCTCCTTTTTGAGTTGCGTGGACCAGGGGCTGATGTATTTGCATGGTACCCTCGCTTTTATACTTACCACGAATATCCTGTATTGCAAAAATGTAACCTTCTTTTGCCATGCCTGATAAATAAGCAATATTAACGGGGTTGAAACTTGCAGGCACTGTTGCACCATAAGGTGTGCGTTGTAATAAAACCGGAACGGGATGTTTTGCATTTACGGGAGTCAGTATTGATATAAATAACTTAATCCCGTCACGCATTGGGATCATGGCCGTAGTGAGTTTATACCCCGCAATACTATCAGGTTGGGCAATCACGACCCGGGTGATGCAAATAACAAAAACTGCAGATAAAAATATTTTTCCCATACTGTTGATTAAAGTTCAATTAAAATTATTTGGCTATTAGTATGAGCAGCAAAATTCTGAAATTTTATCTTCATGAATTGTTGCAAATATTTTTTTACTGACTCATAAAGCAGGCAAAATGAAATGTCGCTATTCTCCTGATCCCGGAAAAGCAAACACAGCCAGCCTTGTTCTTTCGGCAGTTACCGAAAAAATATTTTACGGGTGAGATTGATAAAAAACCGTGCTATGAAAAACCATTCACAGCACGGTTAAATTTAATTACTGAAAAATAATTATACTGCTGCTTCTGCAGTGTTGTTCTCCTGTTGAGGCAAACTATTTTTTACAGCTTTTATTTTTGCTGGCTTTTGTAATTTTTGCCTTTGCCTTCCAACTGCTTTTGCAATATCGGCAGCAAACAGCTTACTCGCCTTCTTCAGATTATTGGTAAATTTTTTTTCTTTTACACTATTTCTGTATTCGGCCAGTGCATTGGCGATTTTTTCAGATATTAATTTTCTTGCTTCTTTTTTGGATATTTTTTTCGAAGAAGTCTTTTGAGAAGTCTCGGTCATAGCATTTTTAATTTAGTAACCTAAATTTAATTGTAAATTAATATTCACAATGTTAAGTTTTCTTAGGTTCCTGCAAAAATTATTAAGAAAACAGGAAAAGAAATCTGACCATCATGGTAGTTTATTCATGAAACCATTGATAAGCAATGCTTCCAGCTCTTAAAAGTCCGGTTGATGGTACTAAAAGCGGCTTGAATTAGGTTTTGGAGAACCCAATGGTGCTGCTATTTTTACATCGTCAAACAAACCAAACACTGCAAAAACAGACCAAACACTGCACTTGCCGAAGATCGAGTCAACCTCTTAAATGCTGCTCTGCCTGTTTGCCTCTTACTTGTTTTTTGATTGCTGAGATGCCTCTCTGATGTCTTGCTTTATTATTGCCTGTCATTGTGCGGTTGCATTCCATAGTAATGATTTAGTAAACCCAATCTTAACAAAAAAATGAAATGTATGAAGACAAAAATTAGAAATTACGGAACCATTGCCTTATTGGTTGCTTTTGGTCTTATGGCAACTGCTACCCGGGCAAATGATGGAAAAGGCGAAAAGCCGGCTGCTGAGCTGAAATATATTGGTAATATAAACAACCAACCAGTATTTCAGCTTGATCTTACCAGCTCACTGGAAAAAGATTTTACCATTGCTATTAAAGACGTATATGGCAATATTCTTTATTCAGAAAGAGTAAAAGCGAAAAACTTTACCCGGAAATATCAGTTAGATACTGATCAAATTGATGATGAAGTTTTAAAAGTAGAAGTAATATCGGGGAAGAAAACCAAGCCTGAAGTATTTACTATTACAAGAAATACGAGGTTTATCGAAGAGCCAAGTATAAGCAAACTCTAACCTGATCCGTAACAAGATCAGTCATTTTAAAGCATCCCGATTCGTCGGGATGCTTTTTTTATAGATTTCATGCAGCGATGCAAACTGGTATTAATTCTGAAATTGTTTTCTTATCAGGTTTAACGCACTGCCTGCTTTAAACCATTCTATTTGTTGTTGATTGTACGTATGATTAAGTGAGATTTTGTCTGATGAACCATCCCGGTGATGCAGGATCATTGTTACAATGCTTCCGGGAGCAAATTCAGTGAGCCCGGCAATATCAATAGTATCATCTTCCTGCATCTTATCATAATCTGTTTTGTTTGCAAAGGTGAGAGCAAGCATCCCCTGCTTTTTTAAATTGGTTTCGTGAATTCGTGCAAAACTTTTCACTATGATGGCACGCACTCCCAGATGTCTTGGTTCCATGGCTGCATGTTCCCTCGAAGAACCTTCACCATAATTTTCATCACCAATTACAACAGAGCCAATACCAAGATGTTTGTATTGTCGTTGAGTGGCTGGTACCGGTCCATACTCACCTGTTACCTGGCTTTTCACTGAATCAGTTTGATCATTGAAAAAATTAATGGCGCCGATCAACATATTATTACTGATATTGTCCAAATGTCCGCGGAACCTGAGCCAGGGACCGGCCATGGAAATATGATCCGTAGTACATTTTCCCTTTGCCTTGATCAGTAATTTTAAACCTGTAAGATCAGTGCCTTCCCATATAGAAAAAGGTGCAAGCAATTGAAGGCGCTGGCTCTCCGTTTTTACCACGACTTGCACTCCACTTCCATCCTTTGCCGGCTCCTGGTACCCGGGATCGTCAACATCAAAACCAAGGGGTGGCAATTCAAAACCTTTAGGCTCAGCCAATCTTACTTCTTCACCTTTTTCATTTTTTAGTGTGTCTGTGATTGGGTTAAATGCAATTGTTCCTGCCATTGCTAAGGCAGTTACAATTTCCGGTGAGGCCACGAATGCATGTGTGCTTGCCAATCCATCATTTCTTTTTGCAAAATTTCTATTGTAGGATGTTAGAATTGTGTTCTTCCTGTTTGGATCATCAATATGCCTTGCCCATTGACCTATACAAGGCCCGCATGCATTTGCCAGGACAACACCTCCCACTTGCTCGAATTCTTTAATGAACCCGTCTCTTTCAATTGTGTATCGAACCTGCTCACTACCGGGTGTGACGGTAAACTCACTGACAGCTCTTAATCCTTTGTTCAAAGCGTCTTTCACAATGGAAGCAGAGCGGCTCATATCTTCATAAGATGAATTGGTACAACTTCCAATTAATGCCACTTCAAGTTTTGATGGCCAGCCATGTTTTTGAACAGCCTCCTTTATTTGTGAGATCGGCGTTGCAAGATCAGGGGTAAATGGACCGTTAAGATAGGGCTCCAATTTATTGAGATCTAAATACAAAACCTGGTCATAGTACTTTTCCGGATCATTATATATTTCTGCATCAGGACGTAAATGTTCCCGGATGCCATCCGCCAATTCAGCCACTTTCTCACGGCCGGTCGACCGCAGATAAGCACTCATTTTTGAATCATATGCGAATAACGAACAAGTTGCCCCGATCTCAGCTCCCATATTACAAATTGTTCCTTTGCCGGTTGCACTTAAACTATCTGCACCATCCCCAAAATATTCAACAATAGCACCGGTACCACCTTTCACAGTCAACTGGCCGGCAACCCAAAGTATCACATCCTTTGCACTTGTCCATCCGCTTATTTTCCCTGTTATTTTTACACCAATCAATTTTGGCATCTTTAACTCCCACGGAAGCCCGGCCATTACATCAACAGCATCAGCACCACCAACACCGATAGCGATCATTCCCAAACCGCCGGCATTGGGAGTATGAGAGTCTGTTCCGATCATCATTCCACCGGGGAAAGCATAATTTTCCAAGACAACCTGGTGAATAATCCCGGCTCCCGGTTTCCAAAAACCGATTCCGTATTTATTAGAGATGCTCGCAAGGAAATCATAAACTTCTTTATTAACGTCAATCGCAGTTGCCAGGTCCTCATAGGCCCCCAGTTTTGCCTGGATCAGGTGATCACAATGTACAGTAGAAGGAACAGCTACCTGATCCCGGCCACAAGTCATAAACTGCAGTAATGCCATTTGGGCCGTTGCATCCTGCATCGCAACACGATCCGGGGCAAAATCAACATAATCCTTTCCACGCTTATAAACGCTGGTTGCAGGTTGGGATAAATGAGAGTATAAAATTTTTTCGGCGAGAGTTAATGGCTTGCCAGT
>JBIOGV010000170.1:0-7926 GCA_044448365.1 Chitinophagales bacterium | reverse complement strand
TTCATCAATTGTAACATAAGTGGAACCGTCCCTGCCTGTAAAGAATGGACCCGCAAATTTTGCCTGCTCATCTTCACTGTATTTCAAAGCCGCCTGGTTAAAATTCAGGGTGCCGGCTATGATTCTTGAACGAACTGAATCCAGTTTTGAAATGGATGCGTTTGTTTCTTCATCAGTAATAGGCGCCGCACGAAGTAAGTGACGAATGATCGCTTCATCTCCATTTCGCTCTACCATTTGTATAATGTGATAACCGAATTTAGTTTTTATAACCGGTGAAATTTCTCCGTCTTTTAAACGAAATGCGGCTGCAATAAAAGCAGGATCCCAACTTTTATCTTTCCGGTTGATCTCATACTGACCGCCCCGGTCTTTACTTCCAGGATCTTCCGAATGGAGCTTAGCCATCTGTTCAAAAGTTGCTGACTTCGATTCAATCATCTGTTTGTAATGATTCAATTCATCAATTACATATTTTTCCAGGTCCCTGGATGCCTGGGGATACACAATGATCTGCCCTACTTCCAGTTCAGATTCATAGAAGGGCAGGCTGTCTTTGGGTATCCGGTCAAACAAGGTTTTAACTTCTGCAGGTGTGATCTTTATATTATCAACAATCTTTTTTTGCTCCGCTTCTGCCAGCTTTTTTTCTTTTACTGATTCCCGTGCATCCTCTTTGATCTGGTAAATGCTTTTTCCTGCCAACTCTTCTACAGCTTTTTCCGTTCCGTACATTCTTACAAATTCTCTGACCCGCAGATCGAGATCAGCATCTATTTCATCATCAGTCACAGGCAGGGAATCCTTTTCGGCCTGCTGCATTAATATTTTGGAGAGGATCGCCTGGTCCAGAATGAGGCATTCGGCATTATCCGGAACTTCTGTTCCCTGGCGAACATAATCCGAGATCGTATTCTTAATGTCAGAATACATGATGATACGATCACCGACTATTGCTGCGATCTTATCTGCAACTATTTTTTTTGACTGCGTTCCGGGCTGTGCCGATACAATGACTACAAAAGAGGTTGTTATAAAAAGAAAAAAATATTTTTTCATAAAATGCTTCTGGTCAAAAGTAAAAACCATCCGACGAGAGGTGGATAGTTTTCTGATTAATTAACAAAAGTTTTTGCTGAATGCACAAGAATCAATGGTGAAGGCACTGGATAACCACATGTACCTTGAACCTTGTGCCTTACAACGTTCGCTTTATTTCTTCAATTTCGTATGCTTCGACCACATCCCCTGCTTTAATATCGTTGTAATTTTTTATCGTAAGGCCGCATTCCATACCGGACTGTACTTCCTTCACATCATCCTTAAATCTTTTCAAAGATCCCAATTCTGCATTGGCTCCTTCGCCGGTTGGATAGATCACAATACCATCCCTGATCAATCGAATCTTGGAATCACGTTTTATCTTTCCATCCATTACATAACAGCCAGCCACAGTAGCCTTATCAAACTTGTAAACTTCTTTTACTTCCACATTCGCCGTAATTTTTTCCTGCACCTTCGGTTCAAGCATGCCTTCCATGGCGCTTTTGATCTCATCGATCGCATTGTAAATAATTGAGTAATGTCGAATTTGAATGGCTTCCTGTTCTGCTAATCTCGAAGCCTGGAGTGATGGCCGCACATTAAATCCAATGATGATGGCATCAGAAGCGTTGGCAAGAGTTACATCGCTTTCAGTAATTTGTCCCACTGCTTTATGAATCACCCGTACAACAATTTCCTCAGTAGATAGTTTTTGTAATGAATCACTCAATGCTTCGACCGAACCATCCACATCTCCTTTGATAATTACGTTCAGCTCTTTGAAATTTCCTAATGCAAGACGACGTCCGATTTCATCGAGGGTGATATGTTTCTTAGTGCGTATGCCTTGTTCCCGGAGTATTTGTGCCCGCTTGTAAGCAATTTCCTTCGCTTCAGCTTCATCGTCATAAACTTTAAATTTTTCACCTGCCTGGGGTGCACCATTCAATCCTAAGATCAAAGCAGGTGCAGAAGGACCTGCCTCATCCATTTTTTTATTTCTTTCATTGAACATTGCCTTTACTCTGCCAAAATGTTGACCCGATACGACGATATCGCCTACTTTTAATGTTCCGTTCTGCACAAGCAATGTTGCAACGTATCCGCGTCCCTTATCTAATGAAGCTTCAATAATGCTTCCATTGGCTTCGCGATCAGGATTTGCTTTCAACTCAAGCAATTCTGCTTCGAGGAGAATCTTTTCCAACAGTTGATCTACATTCAATCCCTTTTTTGCTGAAATCTGCTGGCTTTGATACTTACCTCCCCATTCTTCAACCAATAAATTCATTTGAGAAAGTTGTTCATAGATCTTTTGCGGATTAGCACCGTCCTTATCAATTTTATTGATTGCAAAAATCATGGGTACGCCCGCTGCCTGCGCATGGCTAATGGCTTCACGTGTCTGAGGCATCACAGCATCATCTGCAGCGATCACGATCACTGCTATATCTGTGATCTTGGCACCCCTTGCACGCATAGCAGTAAATGCTTCATGGCCCGGTGTGTCAAGAAATGTGATTTCTTTTCCATTTGGTAACTCCACCTGGTAAGCACCAATATGCTGCGTGATACCACCGGCTTCGCCTGCAACAACATTTGCACTCCTGATATAGTCAAGTAATGATGTCTTTCCATGGTCAACATGACCCATAATTGTTACTATTGGAGAACGGGGCTGCAATTCATCTTCCACATCTTCATCTTCCTCAACTTCTTCCATCTCCATTTGTTTCTCCATATCAATAAACTCCACATCATAACCAAATTCGCTTGCCACCAATTCAATTACTTCGGCATCGAGACGCTGATTGATGGAAACCATAATGCCAAGACCCATACATTTACTGATAACATCAGCAAAGCTCACATCCATCAGGTTAGCCAACTCGCTTACACTGATAAATTCTGTTACCTGGAGTTTGTGATCCTCTACGGCCTCGCCCATTGCTTCTGCCATCTCTTGTCTTTTTTCACGACGCAACCTTGCTTTTAAACTTTTACCACGATTGGCACCACCCGATAATTTGGCCTGCGTTTCCCTGATTTTTTCCTGTATCTCTTTCTGATCAATTTCTTTGTCTTCTCTTCTGCGGATATCTCTGCGTCCACCACCACCTCCTCCTCCTCTTCTGTCGCCCGGTCGGTTATCGCGATTAAATGTTCCCCCACCTCTGTTTATTCCACCACCATCTCTTCTATCTTTAAATAAACCTTCTTTTTTAACTTCTTTCTTTTCAATAGGGATGCGTTTGCGCTTTCGTTTTTCTTCCTTTTTGGGTCTTGTATCATTATCTACGGGCAGATCAATTTTTCCAAGGATTTTCGGACCTTCTATTTTCTGAGCCTTTATGTTTTCAATTACCTGGGGTATTTCTGTGCCTTCCCCGGATTCAACCGATTCTTTTGGTTCCTGAATTTCTGCTGTTGGCTCCCCTATTACTTCTTCTTTCTTTGTTTTCTTTTTTGCCGCCGGTTTTATTTCTTCTGCCGGTTTTTCTTTTTCGGTTTTTTTCTTAGCTCCTTTCTTAGGACGGGTGGATGAATCAATCGAGGATAGATCTATTTTATCTAATACTTTAGGGCCTTCAATTTCCGGAGCCTCAACTTTAATAATTTCCTTTTCTTCAGTCGCCGGTTCTTCTTGTTTCACTGGTGGCGCTATTTCTTCTTTGGGTTCTTCTTTCTTTGCAGGTTTCTTCTCTTCCTTTTTGAAAATAACTTCCTCTTCATCTTTTTTCTTTTTTGCCTCAGTTACGGCTCCCTTAGGCAGATCAACAAGATCACTTTTCAATTTTGCCGCTTTATCACTTTGAAATTCCTGTTGCAGGGCACGGTACATCTCTTCTGTCAATTTAGAGGTTGGTTTCAAATCACTGAATCCTTTGTTCTCTAAAAAATCGATAAGAGTATCCTGTCCAATATTGAACTCTTTCGCTGCGCCTAATAACCTTGGTAATTTTAATTCTGCCATAAAGTAGTAACCCTAAATCCCTGAAGGGACTTTTTATTTTTTTCTATTTTGTGATATCAAAATCCCCTTTAGGGGTAGGGGTTTAGCCTTTCTGAAATTCTTCCTCCAATACCTTTCTTACTTCACTGATTGTTTCTTTTTCAAGATCTGTTCTGCGTTCTAATTCTTCTGTAGTAAGATTCAATACGCTGCGGGCTGTATCACAACCGATGCGTTTTAATTCATCAATTACCCAACCTTCAATTTCATCGCTGAATTCATCAAGATCGATGTCAAATTCTTCAACCTCGCCTTCATTGTCGCGATACACATCGATGTCATATCCTGTCAATTCGCAGGCCAGTTTTATATTCACTCCCCGGCGACCAATTGCCAATGAAACCTGGTCGGGTTTTAAATAAACATCAGCATGTTTATTTTCTGTGTCCAGTTCCATAGAAGTGATTTTCGAAGGGGTTAATGATCTTTGAATTAATAACTGGGTATTACCCGTCCAGTTAATTACGTCTATATTTTCATTTTTTAATTCGCGCACTATGCCATGAATACGGCTACCCTTCATACCCACACAGGCGCCTACAGGATCAATGCGATCATCATATGATTCAACAGCCACCTTAGCTCTTTCTCCCGGATCACGAACAATTCTTTTAATTACAATAAGACCATCAAATATCTCTGGAACTTCTATTTCCAATAGTTTGGCAAGGAAATCAGGCGATGTTCGCGAGAGGATAATTACAGGAGTGTTGTTCTTCATGTCCACTTTTTTCACTACGGCACGAATCGATTCTCCTTTCTTAAAATAATCCTGGGGGATCTGCTCGCTCTTTGGTAAAATTAATTCATTGCCTTCTTCATCCAATAATAAAATCTCTTTTTTCCATACCTGGTAAACCTCAGCACTTATAATTTCGCCAATTCTTTCAGAATATTTTTTTGCCAATACATTTTTTTTCAGATCGCTGATGCGGCTGGCTAATGTTTGCTTGGCAGCCAAAATAGCTCTTCGTCCAAAATCATAAAGGTCAATTTCTTCATACACTTCCTCGCCTACTTCAAAATCAGGTTCAATTCTAACTGCATCTTTGTATGCTATCTGCGCTAAGGGGTCTTCTACCTGTCCGTCTTCAACGATCATCCGCCGGCGAATGATTTCAAGGTCGCCCTTTTCAGCATTAACGATCACATCAAAATTTTCATCACTGCCAAATTTTTTGCGCAGTAATGTTTTGAATACGTCTTCAACCACCTTCATCATCGTAGGACGGTCTATATTTTCAGCATCCTTAAATTCCTGGAATGCTTCGATCAAATTTATACTTGCCATAATTTCAATTTTAGCTGCGGCCCTCTCCGAAGCTGCTTTAAAATTTTATTTGAATTTTTGTTGTTTTGATCTCATCATAAGGAACGGTATGTAAAATCAATTCTTTGTTTTTTTTATTTCCTCTTTGTTCTTCGATTACAATTTCATTGCCTGTCGTATTCATTAATTTTCCCTCCGTCTTAATTCCATTTTTCAGGATCACTTCTACATTACGGCCAATATTTTTTAAGTATTGGCGATGTAACAGAAGCGGTTCGTCCAGGCCCGGTGATGAAACTTCTAAAGAAAAATCTCCGTTGGGAAAAAGACCGCTTTCTTCTATTTGCTTATACAGGCTGCGATTATATCGTGTCAACCGATCAATACTCACACCATTATCGGCATCTATCATGACTTTGATATTATTTCCCGGTTTTAGTCGTACTGCCACCAGGAAGCTTTCAGGGTCGGAGCCAATTATTGCTACTACTTTTTGCTCTATAGCCTGTATTTGCGACTCTGTATTCATTTAGGAAAAATGAAGAAGGGAACGGTGTCGTTCCCTTCTATCGTCTTTTGCCGGTGCAAATTTAAGGGAAATGTCTTTTACAATCCAAATCTGAAACGGTTTGGTAGTGGGTCAGTTTCATTTCACGCAAAGTTGCAAAGAATCGCAAAACTGCAAAGGGTCCCGTATAGCTTTGCCCCTCTGTATTTACTCGGAACGTCTTTGCGTGAAACCGGTTTTCAAACTGATCCACTACCAACGGTTTGCAGCAGGTTAAGATTTTTCTAAAGAAATCGATTAATTATTTTGCGAGGCCTGCTCGTTGTAACTTGCATACCATGTTTAGAGTTTTAGTATATATTATCCTGATCTACCTGGCCTATCAATTTATCTTTAATTTCCTTGTCCCGGTGTACAAAACCACCCAACAGGTAAAAAAGGGATTTCGTGAAATGCATGATCAGATGAATCAGCAGCAGGGAAAAAATCAACATTCGTCTGCACAACAAACTCAACCGCAACCTAACGCCGACAAAAAAAAGGTTGGTGATTATATAGATTTTGAAGAGATCAAATAATTCAATCCCATCTTTCTAAATTTTCTATTTTTGCCGCTCGAAAGAGCAAAAGCTCAGGATCCTTAGCTCAGTCGGTTAGAGCAGCAGACTCATAATCTGCGGGTCGTAGGTTCGATTCCTACAGGATCCACCAGAATGCGGAAATCATTCCGCATTTTTTTGTCGGGGTTCTTTAACCTTTTATTAACCGGGATGAAAATACATTTGCTCCTTAGATAAAAACTTATGAAGAAAATTTTTTTTATTGCCATTTCCAGCTTGATCACGACCTCAATTTTTGCTCAGGATAGTACCAATCATTTTTCAAAGAAACCATCTAACCTGGCTGGTCGTGCCAATGATCATTTTCTTCTGCAAGTCGGGGTCACAAATTGGGCAGGCAAGACGGATTCGATGCACACTAAGGGTTTATCAAGGAGTTTCAACATGTATTTCATGTTCGATCTTCGCTTTAAATCAAATCCGCATTTGAGCGCGGGCATTGGGGTCGGTATCGGAACCGATAACATCTATTTTGATAAAACTTATATTGGTATAAAGGATGCTACGGGCTATTTGCAATTTCAGGATCTTTCAGATACAACCCATTTCAAAAAATATAAGCTGGCAACAGCGATCCTTGAAGCGCCGATTGAATTGCGCTACAGTGCTCATCCGGAAACCCCTAATAAAAGTTTTAAGCTTGCCCTCGGAATAAAAGCAGGAGTTTTGCTAAACGCGCATACAAAAGGAAAAAATTGGGAGAGCTCAACGGGAACTGCACTGATAGCTTATACGGAAAAGCAAACCAGCAAACGTTTTTTTAACTCAAACCGATTTGTAGCGACCGCCAGGATTGGCTACGGAGTATTTGGCCTGTTTGGGACTTATCAATTAAATACTCTTTTTAAAACAGGTCTGGGACCGGATGTGCGCCCTTATACAATTGGGTTAACACTGAGTGGTCTTTGATCCTAAAATCTCAACTGATAAGACTGTGCTTATATGCCGAAATCCGGTTTACTTTCGTATATAAAATTTGTTTTGCCTAATTCTACTTATACGTGTTAGAAAAGAAAAAAATTGTTCAAAAAGAAGAGAGGGCTGTTTTGGTGGGCCTCGTGCCTAGAGATCAAACAGAAGTGCAAATACAGGAATACCTTGATGAACTTGCTTTTCTTGCGGCAACAGCGGGAGCAGTAGCTGTAAAAAGATTTATACAAAAACTTCCTCATCCCGACAGCAAAACTTTTATTGGTAAAGGAAAACTTGAAGAAATCAGGAATTATATCGAGGGGAAAAATATTCGGGTCATCATATTTGATGATGAATTGAATGGATCGCAGATCACCAACATAGAAAAAACATTAGATGTAAAAACCATCGATCGCTCTGATCTTATTCTCGATATTTTTGCGCGTCGTGCCAAAACAGCACAGGCAAAGGCACAGGTTGAACTGGCACAATATCAATACCTGCTTCCAAGATTGCGTGGAATGTGGAAACACCTTGAAAGGCTGGGAGGTGGAATTGG
>JBIOGV010000169.1:0-7929 GCA_044448365.1 Chitinophagales bacterium | reverse complement strand
TACCCGTTATTTGTTTCGGTATTCATCCCCTGCTGAATTTTTTTTCAAAGAAAACATCTTCCCTGTACGATGAAGATGTTGAGGTACATCATCAATATAGCGCAAAAGCATACAGGCTGGTGCCCCTTTTATTTGTGCCGGTATTAATGGCCATTACAGCCTATTCTGTTATACAAAGTAAAAGCAATTCAACAATTGAGTTTGCCGGTCTTGCATTATCTGCTGGTATTGTGAATGGCATTTTGGGATTTACATTGGCTCATGAATTTATTCATCGCCATTCATGGGTCGAAAAAACGGCAGGCCAGCTTTTACTGATCCAAAATAATTACCCGTATTATGGCATTGAACATATTGGCGGACATCATATATACGCCTGCACACCCAAAGATCCGCATACAGCGCGGATAGGTGAATCGTTTTATCAATTCCTGCCAAGAGCCATAAGGCTTACTTTTCTAAATGCCTGGGAAATTGAAACACACCGCCTGGTTCGAAAAAAATACCCGGTATTCAGTATACACAACCGGATGTTGCAGTTTATTCTCCTGCAAATTTTGGTATATACGATAATCATTGCCGGGGCAGGATGGAAACCTTTCTTCTTTTTTATATGCCAGGGAATTATTTCAATACTTCTTTTAAACATTACCGGTTATCTCCAGCATTATGGATTATTAAGAAAAGAAATTGCTGAAGGCCGGTTTGAAAAAATCTCTGCTCATCATGCCTGGTCTGCACAGCAGGCTAAAGATGGATTAAATCTTTTCCAGGTTGGTAAACACGCAGATCATCATATGCATCCTTCCCACACCTATGAACAATTGGTTCACCAGGATGATTCACCGGAACAGCCTGCGGGCTATTCAGGCATGATCTGGCTGGCGCTTATACCGCCACTCTGGTTCCGAATTATGAATAAACGAATTTCTTCACACTAAAAACTATTTAACATGAAACCGCTCAGGCATCTTTCTTCCATTTCACCATTTATTTTTTTCCCCGTTTTGTTGCTTATAAGAAAAAAAACAACCGGCAAATTCATACTTCTTATCCTGGGGTTGTTTATGCTCGCCGGGTGTTTCCAGTTCTATTACAAAACAAATACCCGCCATACAATTGATGCAGCCACCATACAGCAACTGCAGGGTGAGAATAAATATTTTATTCTTCATTACCGGGACACCGCAGTCTCCTTATATAATATCGTACTCTCCAATGAAAGAATCGATGCAAAAATTGTTGCTCTTTCGCCGAACCACAGTGAGTATCTCAATCCTGATAAAAATATGATTCGTTCAAGAGACACAACTTACTTTCCGAGGAAGCCGCATTACAGGGTAAAGGCTACTCAACGATTCGATGCCTTTATGGAAGTACATCTTTATATTGACGAAAATATGCAGGAGGGGCAGGCTCAATTTTCATCACCGCTTTCTTCCTTTAAAAGAATAGACATATATGAATTAGACGCGAAAACAACAACTACCAACCACGTATTGAGCATAGTGGGAATTGTGGCTGCTCCTTTCGCAATACTTTTTATTGCTTATGCGATCACCTGCAACTGCCCGCAGGTATGTGTAAATAATAACGGCAATTACCAGTTTGTGAGTGGTGTGTACAGCGGTTCTGTTTATTCTTCACTGGAACGAACAGATTATTTACCGCTTCATGATCTGCAAACCATCAATAATTCATTCGACATTAAAATTAAGAATGTACCTGATGAAGAACAGTTCATCAATCGCATGCAACTACTGCAGGTGAACCACCCGGCTGATGTTAATGTGCTTGCTGACCGTCACGGTACTATTTTATCCTATTCCCAGCCCCAGGCTCCGGTCAAAGCGATCATTAATAAAAAAACGGACATTACTTCCAAACTCTCTTCAGCAGATGATGATCAGTATTTATTCGATGGCGAAAAAGGTGAGAAAGGGTTCAGCAATGTAGTATTGACTTTTAATAAACCGACAGAAGCACAAAAAGCAAAACTGATCATTCACGGCGGCAACAGTCTTTGGTCGGGATACTTATATCATAGTTTCGCCGAACTGTTTGGAACGGGTTATGAAAAATGGAGAAATGAAAAAGATAAAGCGGATCCAAAAGAAATGGAACAATGGCAAATGGAACAGGAATTGCCCCTGATGGTTTATGTTGAAAAAAATAGTAAATGGGAATTCGCTGATTATTTCGCTCATACCGGGAATACAGCAAGCCGGGATATGATCATGGAGCTGGATATTTCATCCATTAAAACGGACCAGGTAAAAATAAAACTCGAAACGGTATATCAATTCTGGGATCTTGATTATACGGGTATTGATTTTTCAGAAAATAAAAAATTGAACACCGCATTTATTGATCTGACAAAAGCCGCTAAAAAAGATGGCTCCGGCCAGGTTGAAAAATTAAACGCCGTTGATCAGGACTATTGTGATCTTAAGTCAAATGAAGAGTTAAACCTTGAGTACACTCCTGCCACTTTGAAAGAAGGAGTTAACTCTTATTTCTTTGTTAGCACCGGTTACTATCACAACCTGAAAAAATATGAGGGTACCCCACAAGTAAGCTCATTGATGAAATTTAAAAGAGCGGGTGCTTTTGATGAATTCTCGCGGCAAAAATTTGAAGAGGTGCAAAATACCTTAGCGAAAGTTTCTTTAAAATAATTTGAATAGCCCCGGGATAAAAAACAACCGGGGTTTTTCATTTGAGGATAAGCGGTAGTGGGTCAGTTTCATTTCACGCACGCAAATGAGTGCAAAGTGTCTCAGTTGTAGCTTTGCGCCTTGTATTTAATCTTAGCGGCTTTGCGTGAAACCAGTTCTCAAACTGACCCACTATCGGATAAGCTATCTTCATTGGCTTCTCCTTTTCAACCGCTACCTTTGCAGCTCTTTTTTGAATCAATCAATAATGCAAAATCAATCTCTATCCGAGCAGGAGCAGATACGCAGAGAAAAGTTAGCTGAACTGATCATGATGGGTATTGAACCTTACCCGGCAAACCTATACCCTGTAAATAATTATGCGGCAAACATCAAAAAGAATTATGCCGACGAAAAAAAGGATGAGTTTGCAGACGTCTCTATTGCTGGTCGCATTATGAGTGTGCGTGATATGGGCAAGGCAAATTTTGCTGTATTGCAGGACTCAAGCGGAAGGATACAACTATATATACGTCGTGATGATATTTGTCCGGGTGAAGATAAAACCCTGTATGATATCGTTTGGAAGAAATTAATCGACATTGGTGATATTGTTGGTGTAAAAGGTTTTGTTTTTAAAACTAAAACAGGTGAGACATCAATACATGTTAAAGAGCTGACCCTTCTCACAAAATCTTTAAAGCCTCTTCCCATTGTAAAGGAAGCCGAAGGACAAACATTTGATGCCGTAACCGATCCTGAATTCAAATATCGTCAGCGATATGCTGAGCTTGCAATTAACCCGGAAGTAAAAGAGGTTTTTACAAAGCGTACAAAACTCATCAATGCTATACGGGAATTCTTAAATGAACGTGGTGGATTGGAAGTAGACACTCCTGTTTTGCAAAGTATTCCCGGTGGCGCTGCAGCCCGTCCGTTCATTACACATCATAACGCACTGGACATTCCAATGTATTTACGTATCGCAAATGAATTGTACCTGAAACGATTGATAGTAGGAGGTTTTGACTGGGTGTATGAATTCAGTCGCAATTTCCGCAATGAAGGAATGGACCGTACGCATAATCCTGAATTTACTGTGCTGGAATTTTATGTAGCCTATAAAGATTATTTGTGGATGATGGAAATAACAGAGCAGTTGATGGAAAAAACGGCAATGGCTGTGAATGGCACAACTAAAATAACAATAGATGGAAGGGAGATTGATTTTAAAGCTCCTTACCCGCGCATCAGTATGTATGATGCCATAAAAAAATATACGGGTATTGATATTTCTGCTATGAATGAGCAACAGGTTCGTGATGCATGCAGGCAATTACACGTGCATACAGATAACACAATGGGCAGAGGTAAAATGATCGATGAAATATTTGGCGAAAAATGCGAGGAGCATTTTGTTCAACCCACTTTCCTGATCGATTATCCTGTTGAGATGAGTCCTTTGACAAAAAAACATCGCACGAAACAGGGCCTGGTTGAACGTTTTGAATTATTGGTAAATGGAAAAGAAATCGCAAATGCTTACAGTGAATTAAATGATCCGATCGATCAGCGCGAACGTTTTGAAGAACAGGTGAAACTAATGGAACGCGGAGATGAAGAAGCGATGTTTATTGATTATGATTTTTTGAGAGCGTTAGAATATGGCATGCCACCTACCTCAGGTATTGGTTTTGGGATCGACCGTATTTGTATGTTGTTATTGAACCAGCCATCCATACAAGATGTTCTGTTATTTCCCATGATGCGGCCGGAGAAAAGGGAAGAAGAATAACAGCTTATCATTTATTTTAAACAAATAAATCATTAAATAATTTCCCACCGGGCACTACTGCATATTTATCCAAATCAGTAATTCCTTCCTTAGCCAGCACTTCTTCATCAATAAATAAATTTCCGGAGCATTCAGTGGATGGTTGTTTTAGAATATAGTAAGCAGCATCTGCAAGTATTTCCGGCGTTCGGCTCATTTTCATCAGTGTTTCTCCACCTAATAAATTTTTTACCGCGGCAGTGGCAATAGTGGTTCTCGGCCATAATGAATTAGCGGCAATTTTATCTTTTTTTAATTCTTCAGCCCAGCCGATCGTCATCATGCTCATATTATACTTTGTGATCGTATAGGCAACATGACCGGCAAACCATTTCGGATGTATGTTCAGCGGTGGTGATAAAGTAAGAATATGCGGATTCGATGATCTTTTCAAAAAAGGAATGCATGCTTTTGTCACCAAAAATGTTCCCCTGACATTAATATCATGCATAAGGTCGAAACGTTTTGTTTCCGTTTGTTCCGTTGATGTAAGAGTAATCGCTGAAGCATTGTTGATAAGAATATCAATGCCACCGAATTTTTCAATGGCTTTTTGAACCATTTGCTGTATCTGCTCCTCATTTCGGATATCGCATTGTATGGGTAATGACCTGCCCCCTTCTTTTTCTATCTCGTTGGCAGCTGAAAAAATGGTTCCTCCCAATTTCGGGTTCTCTTCTATACTTTTTGCAGCAACAATAATGTTGGCCCCTTCTGTTGCCAGTCGCAGTGCAATAGCTTTACCTATTCCACGGCTTGCACCTGTAATAAGTATTGTTTTATCCCTAAAAGACATAAATGTTTGTTTATTAAACTCAAAATGAAGATAACTGATTGATCTCGATTAAGAGTCTTCTCGAATATTTACTAACCCATCAGTAAATTCAGCAATTTTAATAAAAGAAGTTCTCCTCTTGTGCTAAAGAAATGTGAAGGCTACTTTTGACATGAAGTTGATTGATCGATGATCCATATCCAGCTGAAAAAACCTGAACGTCCGTAAAAAAAAATTTCCAAATCCTGAATGAAAAACCAATCTCAATCAATCAACTTTCCTTTGAAAAACCAAGTCCCGTTTGAGTCCAAATATCCAGTTGAAAACTATTTAACCTTGAGGAACTTATTAATAACCTAAAGAAACACCAGCAGTTTAGGTTTGCCCTCGAAAAAGGTATTTTCTAAAAGTCCCCGGCATTACCAGGGGCTTTTTTATTAATAACTATTTCGAAAAATTTTTATCAGAAACTTCCACCGTTCCTATTGGCTGCTTAAAAATGATACTTTTAAAATCTTCTGTGGCCTCAAGACCTTTACCGGGAAAGATCTGTTTATCTTTTGTCCGGTATTCAGCATAGTTATCTGTATAAAACAATTTTTTATCCTGATCCCACCACAGATCATTGCTCTTTAAAGTATCTCCCTGCACATTAATGACCACCACGCTATCCCAGAGATAGACCTTGTTGAGATTTTCAAAATACTTTCCGTGTTTACTATCCACCCATGTTTCAATTTTTGTACTGTCGTTATAAAAATCTACGTGCAGGGTCTTCGGAAATTCAAAATAAACCGTATCAGTCTCATATCGAAACATCAACGGAGCCTTAAGCTTGGCTTTTACCTTTCCCTCCTGGCTCAGGTAACTTTCGATGTTCTTTGCCACATCTACCATCACCTTTTTTTTAGACCAGTCTTCGATCATTTTTTCATCATTCTTACAACCTGAAACAAAAAAAAGGCTTATTAAAACAAAACCTGTTTTGAAATTCCTGGAGTAAAAAAGTTTTATGATGCTGCTTGTTTTATTGTTCCGGTCTATGGTCCTTTGACCGTTCGTTCCGGCGGCAGAAGAGGTTGCGTATCCTCCATCATTCCGCAACAGCAGTGCGTGTGGCGCTTCATTGTTTGCAATTCTGTTTATCATAAAATAAAGACTCGTAAAAAATGAGGCCTTATTCATATTTCGGTCTTACAAACCAAAGGTCAGTTAAGGAAAGGCCAATTGATACCCGGAAAATGTTTTCCTTAAGTAGATTATTGTTATTACCTCTTTTTGTGTATTCAATTGAGAGATTGATAATAGAAGCCTGGTTACGCGATAGCTGACTATAATTGGCTATGGGCAAAGCCATGCCAAAACTCAATCCCCATACAGGCAGTTTGTTTTCAACATGAATATAATCGCGGCCGATCACAAAGCCTCCGCGATATCTTACATTACTGAAATAGTTTTTTTTAGGTTCCGGCGTTAATTGCCCTCCTACTCTTAATTCCCAGCTATTCTGCAGCGAATCGGATACTCCGTAAAATCTGTAATCATTCCAACTGTTTTGAACAAGATCAGCGCCAAACAACCAACCACCATATTTATTATTTTTCGGGTCAACTTTCGTTTGAAGTACAAAGCCCAAAGCATAACCGGAAGGGTAAACAATTTTACCCTTAACTCCTTTTTGCTCATATACACTGTCCAATTGCACATCGCCACTTTGTGTACGGGTAACAGTTTCCCTCAGGATATCCTGTTCAGCATTTATATTTTGTTTCAAATTGCCATAAGCACCCAACCGAAGTAATATTTTTTTGCCCAGGTCTATTTTGTATTGTATCCCTGCATTTGCATAAATATTTCCAAATGATGTTTTGGTGGTGTAGTTGGAACTGTTATAAGTAACCGAATCATTAAGAAAATCTCTTTTTGAATCATACTCTTTCTTGCCGAACAGATAGCCAAAGTTGGCACCGAAACTAAAATTTTTGATTGCAAAACCAGTTCCTGCGGTAGCTAAAAATGCACCACCATCGCCGCTAAACTGTGTCACAACGCTATCAATTGGCAAGCCGGTAACAGGGTCATATAAACGTTCAGGGCGATTGATCTTATAACTGATCCTTGATAATTGACGCAGACCAAAATTTAGCCCCCAATTCTTTTTCAGGGGAATTCCTATCTGCATATAAGAAAACAAAGCATTACTGCTGGTGAATTTTTGAGCCGTATTACCTTCACGCAAGGTATGATTGTCGAAGTTCAATCCAACATCAAATAACACTCTTCCGGATGATGCCTTTTTTGCCTTTTCCTCAAAATAAGAGATAAAGGTTGCGTAGGAAGCGGGGTTATTAAAATTTATAGAGAGCGGGTCGGTATAAGCAGCAGAAATACCTCCCATTCCCCTGTTTACAATATTTGTATTGGGAGTAATATCGCCTAAACCGTAACGAGAATAAGGAGAGTTGTCCTGGGCATTTAAAAAACTGCAAATCACAAGCTGTAAGCAACAGGTCAAAAGCAGATTCCTAAGGGTTATTGACTTCACTGATTGCATATAATCCTTTAAAAATTAGTTCGGGGTCTGCAAATATCTTCTTTTTTAAATGGGAAGCCAAAATGCCTATATCACCCCCGGTTAAAAGCACGTTAAAGTTCCCGAACTT
>JBIOGV010000168.1:0-7935 GCA_044448365.1 Chitinophagales bacterium | reverse complement strand
CTTTACGCTTATCCTTAGTTTTGGATAATATGAATAATAATGAAGAAACAATGACCCGGTTTTATTCTGCTTTTCAGAAACGCGATTACAAAACGATGCAGGATTGTTATGAGGAGAATGTGATCTTTTTTGACCCTGTGTTTGAAGATCTTGTTGATAACGAAGTAAAATTGATGTGGGAAATGCTTTGCAAAAGGGCTACTGATCTTAATATCCAATTTAACAACGTAGAAGCAGATGAGGAATATGGCACCTGCAATTGGATAGCAACTTATACATTTACAAAAACCAAACGAAAAGTGATCAATAAGATCAAGGCTCATATGCGTTTCAAAAATGGTAAGATCATCGAGCATTCTGACCAGTTTAAATTAAGTAATTGGTGCAGGCAGGCGCTGGGTTTGCCGGGGATGCTATTCGGAAGCACAGGATGGTTTCAAAAAAAGGTCAGGAGATCAGCACAGCAAAATTTGTATGATTATATTGTAGCAAAACAAGATTCAAAATAATCTAATAAAAACAGTCAATGACGGGCAGAAGAAAATTTTTGCAAACATCATTTTTGAGCGGCATCGCAATGATGTTGAACAAAAAAAATATTGCTTCGGCAATTGAATTTGATGAACAATCTCTGAAAGGGAATCCAATTGTGATATCAACCTGGGAGGCAGGTATTGAAGCTAACAAAACAGCCTGGAGAATTTTGAGCAGCGGAGGCAGAGCATTGGATGCAGTGGAAGAAGGAGTGAAGGTCACGGAAGCATCACAAAGCTGCTGTGTTGGACTTGGCGCAAATCCTGACCGCGATGGTTTTGTTACGCTGGACGCGAGTATAATGGACGAATTTTTCAATTGTGGAAGTGTGGCTTTTTTGGAACGCATCAAACATCCGATTTCAGTTGCACGAAGAGTAATGGAAAAAACTCCCCACGTAATGCTTACAGGCAGTGGTGCACAGCAGTTTGCAATTGCTGAAGGCTTTCATCTCGAAGAGCAGAAACTATCAGAGAATGCCCAAAAATTATATGACGAATGGCTAAAAAAATCAGAATACAAACCAATTATCAATATCGAAAATTCAAAAGATCACGGACCATTTACTCCAATATATTCTGAAAGTAATGAATTCAATCATGATACAATTGGAATGGTGGCAATGGATGCTAACGGAAATCTGAGTGGCAGTTGCACTACAAGCGGAATGGCATTTAAAATGAGAGGCAGGGTAGGTGATTCCCCAATCATTGGTGCTGGTCTTTTTGTTGACAATGAAGTAGGGGCTTGCACAGCTACCGGGCAGGGAGAAGATGTGATTCGTATCAGTGGTTCACATACGGTTGTAGAATTGATGAGACAAGGATTGTCGCCGAAAAATGCCTGCAAAAAAGCAATAGAAAGAATTATCAAGATCAAAAAGGAAAAGGCCAAAGAAATCCAAGTGGCCTTTCTCGCCTTAAATAAAAAAGGAGAGATCGGCGCTTTTGCGATACAAAAGGGGTTCAGTTATGCAATTCAAAATAATAATATTGAAAAATTAATACCATCAGAAAGCTGGTTCTGATTGACAAACGTGCGGCGTGAATCGTGAACAACTCTCACGTTTGACTTCTCACGACTCAAGAAAAATATATTATGTCCTTTTTACTTGAAATAGCCACTTCAGATTTTGAAACCACTAAGGCAGCGGTTGAGGGTGGCGCGGACAGGATAGAGCTGTGTGCTAATCTTTCTGAAGGAGGAACTACACCTTCTTTTGGAACAATTTATCAATGTCGCGAAACTTTTAATGTTTTGCTTTATCCTATTGTCCGGCCAAGGGGTGGAGATTTTTTATATACTGACGAAGAGTATGAGATCATGCTGCATGATATAAAACTTTGTAAGCAGTCGGGCTGTGACGGAATTGTAACCGGACTTCTAAATGCAGATGGAACTATTGATAAAAAAAGAACAGCGGCTTTAGTTGAAATAGCTTATCCCATGGGAGTCACTTTTCATCGCGCTTTTGATCGTTGTAATGATCCATTCAAAGCTATGGAACAACTCATTCAAATTGGATGTGAAAGAATTCTCACCTCAGGTCAGCGGCCCACTGCTATCGAAGGAAAAGAATTAATAACTGAATTAAACAAAATAGCTGATCACCGGATAATCATTATGCCTGGCAGTGGTGTAAGAAAAGAAAATATCAAACTGCTTGCAGAAAAAACCGGTTGCCTTGAATTTCATTCTTCATTACGTAACAAAACAAGAAGCAAAATGGAATTCATTCACCCGGCATTTGAAAATTCAAGCGAGAGTTATCTGAATAATTCAATTAAACCCGAAGATGTACGTGATTTAAAGAAAATTTTGTTTGAATCAAAATTTGCTGACCAGGCCGATTTGTAAACCGGGCCTGCTTCCACCTTCACCTTATAAAACGGTCCCCTAAAGATTTTCAAATATTCATTGTACTGAGGAATAACATTTTTTAGAACCCGCTAAAAACATATAAACCTGCTTCAGCTCCTGTTCCATTTCAGGCTCATAGGGGCAGCCTAAGGTCTACCGTCAAATGTTAGTTTATCTATGTATCATCATTGAAATTCACAGGCTTGCGTTTATGGAAAGATTGTAAATTTAGCCAGCATTCAATCCAAAGAGCATTATTTATGACCCCTAGGGGTATTAGCATTAAACTTTGCTTTTGCTTTACATTCTTACATTAGAATTAAAGACTCTTTATACTTCTGTACCCTGTTGACGAATATAATATTTCCAACTACTCCTGATTAACAAAGATCTTTTGTGATTTGAGGTATTTCTACGATGGCTTTAATGGAAAGACTTGCCAGGTTAAAATTTTCGGCAACGGTGAATCTCGAGAATCTATTTTCCCCCTTAAAGCGCAACAGTAAAGGTAAAAATCCGGTGACAGTAATTTGCAAGAGTAAAATTTTTATGTAGCTTTGTATTCATCTCGATCCCTCTGAAAAAATCACAAAAGACTTATTGATCTTGGTCGCCGTATTCCTTTGGAGTATCCTAAACCCGTTTTTTAACCTTAAAACTTTTGTGAATGAAAAAGATTTACTCTGCGATTAAGAACGAAAATGTACAGATGGCAATCATCATTGGGTCGGTCTTCCTGATCACTGCAGTTGGTACTTTGTGCATTATCTTTCTCAGCTAATTCGTAACCAATAACCTTTTTTTAAAACCCTGTTTTACAAACCGGCCATGGTCGGTTTTTTTTATTTTTTTTCTTCCCTTAATGGGTTCATGTGAAGTGGATCTGCTGAAATAAGCCAGGCATGCCTTTTAAGTTTTGTTATTTTATTTCTGCCGCTTAGAACTGATGTCGAGCTTATACCTGAGGATCATATCATCATTGTAAACAAGCTGGAGCCATTGTGCATCCGGCGATTGTACGACATAACTGTAATTGATGTTATTGCTTTTATCGTTGTTTAATGGTTTGCAATAAACTGCATTAGCCAATGAAGAAAAGGCAAGGGTATCATCAATAGAGCCTCCGCCAATATTCCGGTCCAAAGAAAGATTTGTTTCAATGTGCAGATTAATAGTATCGCCAACTGATGCCCGGATCACTCCTTCTTTTGGCCAATAGGATACGATATTGTATTTTATAAAATACCTGCTTTTATACGGGCTATTCTGAAATTCGCCGATGGTTGGAGGTTGCTCCAATAAAGACCATTTAAGATCATCGGGAAAATGATCAAGTGCAAACTGGGCAGGAGAAGTAAGAAAATACTGATCGTCGAAATGTTTTATAAATTCATTGCTGCTATAGGTAAAATAGCCGCTGGCCCAGGTTACGTCAACCAGGTACCAGGTGCTGTCGAGCTGTACAGCATTCCAGGAATGATTGGTATGAAAATTATTTCCCACTCTATTAAAATCGCCACGGGCATAACCATTAATGATCTCGCAGGGCACCCCTGCATAATCACAAAGACATTTAAAAAGTCTCGAATACCCATAACACAAAGCAGTTCCTTTCTTTAGTACATCTTTGGCCACCAATTCATTCAAAGGGGTTAATGTTGTCGAAGTGTCAGCTTCGTAATTCGTTAAATCGCTGACGGGATGTTTTGTATTTTTTACATTTGGTTTTTTTGATTGGTATTCGTAACTAATATGCTGTGCTATCCAGCTAAAGATCGCTCTTGTTTTTTCAAGATCGCTTTTATAAGAGGCAGTGAGTTTTTGAGCCAGCTCCGCCGGAGAAGAACTCTCAATATTCATTACATCCCGGTCAATCAAACTGTAATTAACCAAATGCTTTTGTGCAACAACAAATTGTGCAGTAAACAAAAACGCTAAGGAGGCAAAGGTTTTCATAAAACTCACAAGCATAAAATTAATTCTTCCATTTCTAATTATTAATGAACCCGTGCTTTTAACTTTACATTTGTAATTTGATTTTGTTTCCTGCGTTATCTGTATAACTCCACTTCAACCTTTATTAAGTAATTCTGGATTTCATCATTGTAAATCTTTATTTATGGCGTTACATAACGACAGCCAGGAAAATGGCTTATACACGTATGATTCTTTTGGCGAAGCCAGGAAACCAAGTGACAAAAAATTTCTCTGGTGGTGTGCCGGCGCCCACCAGGATCTTTTGAAACAATTTCCATCTGAACATACAAAGTATTCAGGATTGGGCGGTGTATTACTGGCCACATTTGTTCTGGCTTCGATTTCTGCTGGCTATGCTGTATATACTGTATTCAACAGTCTTATTTGGGCAATTCTTTTTGCAATTCTTTGGGGCCTGATCATTTTTAACTTCGACCGCTTTCTTGTTTCCACCATGCGAAAATATGGGATCAGCAAGCGTAAGCAATTGTGGATGGCAGTACCAAGAATGCTACTGGCCCTGTTAATCGGATTTACCATTGCAAGGCCGCTGGAACTGAAGATTTTTGAAAAAGAAATCAACGTAAAAATGGTTGAAAATCTTCATAAAAAAATTAAACGTAACGACAGTTTGCTCGCCATAGAAAGTAATGCTTTAATAAATAATGCTACCGCAGAGAGACAGAGGTTAACTGACAGAAAGCTTGCCATAGAGAATCAACTTCGGAATTTACAAACAGCATATGTGCAGGAGGCAGATGGCACTGGTGGTTCAGAACAAAAGGGAATTGATAAACTGACTCATTTGAAAATGGATGCTTATAACCAGGCAAGAAACCAGTTTGCCGTCGAACAACCTCAATTGGAGAGGAACATTGCAGAGCAGGATAATATTCTTACTAATGCAAAAGCAAATATGGAACAAAAAAGAAAGGAGTTTGAAACATCGGCCGCTTCGAATATGGGTTTTTTAGAAAGAAACAAAGCATTATCCGATCTGTCCGGTGAAGAAAGCAGTGTTTTTTGGAGTTGCTTACTGATATCATTGCTGATCATCCTGATTGAGATCGGCCCGGTATTGTCCAAGTTGATCATGCCGATCGGTCCTTATGATATTGCACTGGCAAAGGAAGAGTTGTTGCAAATGGCTGCCGATGAAAATCATATTCGTGCTGATAAAGAAGTATTGCATCAAAAGAAAAAAGCATTTTATCAAAAGCAAAAAGAAATGTCTGACCAGTTGGTAGATAAGCTGACTGAAATTCAAAAGAAAAACATTGACAAGGAACTGGATCAATGGGAGAGAGGTGAATGGGTGCCGGAAGACCATCGTGCCAGTATGGATGAAGTAATGAGAAAGATCAAGGAGCAATACCAATTTAAGGATGATAATATTTTATAGAAAGTAAAAAATCGAAAGTCAAAATAAAAAAAACAATATTCCAGCTCACAAACCTTTGAATTCTTAATTTTGATTTTTTACTTTAAACATCACCACTTCGCCACAATTTTAAAATTCAACAGACGGGGAGTTAAGCGATTGGGGACGGCGAAAATATCATTTGCAAAATCCTTGATGAGCATATAAGAAATCGTATTGGGCCTGTCGATTATATTAAAAACTTCCAGGCTTGCCCAAATATTATCAAAACCAAGAAAAGGACTGTGACTGCGGCGATTGCTGCGATCTGCATCAAGAAGCAATGCGCTGAATCCGATATCGGCTCTGATGTATGGATCTATGATAAGTCCATTGCGATACTTGATGCTGCCTGGAATATTGTAAGGCAGATTACTTCCATAGATCAGGTTCAGATAGACTTTGAAGTTTTTATTGGTCGCAAGATAATCCTGGAAAAACATTCCAAAAGTGATCAGCCTGTCTGTAGGTCTTCGAAACCATCCTCCCTGGACTTTTGAACTATCGACAGGACGATTCAATGAATCCAATTTATAAACAGTATAAAAATCATCGGCAATATTCTCTTTGGTGCGCATAATACTCAGGCTGATCCAGCTTTCTGCATCTTTTACCAACTCTCCAAATAATCTCGTCTCAACTCCTGCGGCATATGCTTTTGCATTGTTATTCCCGAAATACCGGATGCGGACATTGTCTATATCATAAGGATCGACATCTGTCATGTATTTATAATAGGCCTCGGTTGTCCACCTGAAGGGCCTTCCACTAAGTCCTTTAAAATCATAGTCAAACCCAAGAACTCCCTGAACGCTGCGTTGCGCTTTTAAATTTGTATTTACAGTACCATCGTATCTTCTTAGCTCCCGATAAAAGGGTGGCTGATCATATACGCCGGCAGCGGCGCGAAAAACAATATCCCGTTTCCAATTTGGTTTCCAGCTTGCACCGAGCCGGGGGGAAATAAGAAATTGTTTGTTTAATGAATTATAATTGTAACGAACGCCTGCCTGGATGGTGAAAGAATTGGTGGTATCGCCCAATAAAATATTATCCTGGAAATAACCGGATAGTTTATTTACAGTAAGATCGGCAGAAGATTTTATTACATTATTTAATTGTAAAAGATTGGGATTGTATGGAAGAGCGTACCCTGCTGAATCCTGGTATTCCCATTCGTTTAATTTATCGTTGATAATGGTTCTGTCAATGCCGATACCCCATTGAAAAAAGTTCTTGCCCTTATCAAGTGAACCCTTGTGAGAAACATTCCAGTCAGTAATATCCAATTTATCTCTTGTATAATCCTGGTAAACACCGGCGCCGAGGGGATTTACAATCAAACCATAAGTAGGTTGGGATTTATCAAAATCTCTTTCACCAAAAAGATAGGCGCCGGTAATGTCGCTATTTTCCTGTTCATTATTTTCAAACCTGGATGCAAGCCATTTCAATTTTAAATGTTTGTTGACCTGGTAAGTCGTGGACACACCAAACATGTTGGTGGTGTATTGATCTTTTTCCTGGCCATCAAAATAGATGTCCAATCCAAGGTTGGCAGAAAAATACGGTGAAAAAACGGAAGAAGTGAGCTGGCTGAAATCCGGCTGTAAAGAAAATTTTGTTTGGGAAATATTTCCTAAGAACTCTGCCTGCCATTTGGAATTAAATTGATAATTGACGAGTGCCTGCAGGTCGGAAGAGGATGGAACATAATTCCCCTTTGTTTCCTGTTTGCTGAGCAAATTTTTATTGCTGCGATTGCGAACGCCGATAAGATAACTCAATTTGTTTTTTGCACTCAAACCTTCCAAATGAAAGCCCTGCTCCAGAATCCCTACATAAGCAGAGCCACCAAAGGTCTTAGGCTTATTGTATTGAATATCGAGCACAGAGCTCATCTTATCGCCGTACTTTGCCTGGAAACCTCCTGTATAAAAATTCAGGTTGTGAACCAATTCCGGATTGATGAAGCTTAATCCTTCCTGCTGAGCATTGTTTATCAAATAAGGCCGGAAGATCTCAAAATCGTTTACATACACAAGGTTTTCATCATAGCTGCCACCACGAACATTATATTGAGAGGTAAGTTCATTATTGCTTCCCACAAAAATTTTTATAAGGCTTTCCACACCTGTTATCGG
>JBIOGV010000167.1:0-7958 GCA_044448365.1 Chitinophagales bacterium | reverse complement strand
TTCAAGCAAATGTTCACGGGTACTTCGATAGACAACCGAATTGGATCCACAGGAATTATTGCCAACCATCCCTCCCATCATCGCACGGTTGGCTGTTGAAGTTTCAGGACCAAAAAATAAACCGTGTGGTTTCAGAAACATGTTGAGCTCATCACGGATAACTCCGGGCTGCACTCTTACCCAACCTTCTTCCTCATTTAATTCAAGAATTTTTTTAAAATATTTTGATACATCTGCAATAATTCCGTTTCCCACAACCTGGCCGGCGAGCGAGGTGCCGGCAGTTCTTGGTATTAATGAAGTTTTCTCTTTCCGGGCAAAAGCAATGAGGTTCTTTATATCTTCAATGGTTTTCGGAACAACAACTGCGAGCGGCATTTCACGATAAGCGGATGCATCGGTAGCATAAAGTATCCGCATGGTTTTGTCATAATACAATTCCCCTTCTAACTGTGCAGCCAATTCTTTCAGCTTTGAATTCATAAATGATCTGTCTTGAGTCATCAATCATCAAAAATAATTCCTTTGTTCAAGTAATAAAATAACAATGGGCATAAGTGAAAAAAAACTGCTAGCAGAAGAAAATTAGCTAAACTTTATGCATGGTTCAACGAGGGAAACGGATGAATACCTTATTACCTTAGTAGCAAACAATAATCGCAAATCATTTAACCTTGTTAACTTATTAAATTAAGTGTTATGAAAATTGAATTTGTGTGGCAGAATTCGGCTTTTTCAGTTTCATTGGCTGATGCAGATTAGGTTTGTAAGTACATACTCAATCAACCAGAACATCATAGAGGAGCGAGTTTTGCCAAAGAATACGACGAGTATCTCAAGTATTACCAGGAGACTCTGAAATAGGAAATAAGCTAATAAGGTCAGATTCAAGGACTGATTGTGTAGCTACTAAGGTAATAAGGTTCGACTTCCTTTTGTTACGAAGAAAATAAGGTAATAAGGTTCGACTTCCTTTTTTTACGAAGAAATTTGTCCTCACCAATTCAATTTCGCAACACTCTGCTCGATTATTTGTTCCAGGCGTTTAGACGGTTCTTTGTCTGATTTTATGAGATCAGCCAGGGTAATTTTATCGAGTAACTGGTCAACGGTAAACTGTATTATTTTCCAGAGTGAACGGGAAGAACAGTCAACCGAATTGACACAAAGATTTAATACACCAGAATGCGAGCCACAGAATTTTTTATCATATAAAGCGCCTCCTAAACCTTTAAGCACATCATTGATAACTATTTCTTTAGCTGGTTTTGCTAAAATATAACCTCCTTTATAACCCGGAGTGCTATTGATGAATCCCTCAAGCCTTAAAATGCGTGTGAGCTTGGCAACATAATGAGGACTGATTCCTTCCGCTTCGCTTAATTGCGGAATGCTCATGCCGTCTGCGTCCCTGCAACCGGCAACGCGGAGCAGGATCCTCAAACCATATTCTTCCTGTGCGGTTATTTTCATAAAGAAGTTTTATTCGTTCAATGATTCCATGCTCACATGATATCGGTTTACTAAATAATTTTTTAGGTTAGTGAGATTTTCCTCTGAATAGGTTTTATTACAAACCTTATCGTACACACTTGCCAATTCCTCTGCAATATGTCCTGGACCCTTTCCTTCGATTTCATAACGTTGATGAATATGTATCAATTCACCATTTTTAAATAGAGCAATGTTGGGAGAAGAAGGCGTTAATCCCTGCAGATATTTTGTGCGAAAATGATCCACCGCTTCTTTTTCCATCCCGGCAAACACAGTAAAGTATTCGTCAGGAACCACATCATTCAGCAAAGAAAAAATAGCTCCAGGTCTTGCGCCACGGGCGGCGCATCCGCAAACAGAATTCAACACAACCAAAACAACCTTGTCATCATGCTTGTTCAATGCAGCATCCACTGCTTCGGGTGTAAGCATTTCATTAAAATTTATTCCCGTTAACTCATCCCTGAAAGGCTGAGCTACTTCAGCCGCATACGTCGGTGACGAATTGGTCATTAAACTTTTTAAACTTATCTGTGGCATATTTATAATTATTAACTTTTTGCTCCGTGTGCCTCTGTGCTCTTTTGTGCCTCCATGGTTAAATCACCACGGAGGCACTGAGGTCACATAGTTACACAGAGAATATTTTATAACATTCCTAATTCTAATTGTGCCGCCTCACTCATCATACTCTTGTCCCAGGGCGGATTCCAGGTAATAGCCACATGGACATCATTCACTCCTTCGATTTCTTTTAACTTCTGATCCACTTCAACAGGTAACGATTGAGCCGCCGGGCAACTTGGTGCCGTCAATGTCATTACGATCTGCACATTATTAATTGGCAATACATTCACTTCATAGATCAAACCCAGCTCGTAAATGTTAACCGGTATTTCCGGATCATAAATCGTCCTTAGCCGCTCTATAACTTTATCTTTTAAACTACCCTCTCCCATAAAAAATTATTAATTAATAATTATTAATTATTAATTGATACAGAGTCTTTCAGTTTAAAGGCCAGTGCAAAATTCTTCATTTGCTTCACCATCGCCAGCAAGCCATTCGAGCGGGTTTGCGCCAAATGGGTTGTCATGCCGATCGCCCGGATAAAATTCAATTTCGCCTGTATAATATCATCAGGCGTCTGTCCCGATAACACACGGATCAGCATACTGATCAATCCTTTCACGATCACTGCATCACTCTCCGCCGTATAAAAAATTTTTCCATCACGATAATCGGCTACCAGCCATACAGTCGATTGACATCCTCTCACCCTGTTCTCATCAATTTTATATTTCTGTTCCAGCGGCAGCAATTTTTTTCCCAAATCAATGATGTATTCATACTTGTCATCCCAGCTATCGAACAATGAGAACTCCTCCGCTATTTCCTTTTCTATCTCTTCTATTTTTTTTTGATCATTCATCGAATCGTTCTTATTATTTGTCCCGGGGCTGAAGCCCCGGGCTATTCACTATGAAAGCATCTTTATTGCTTTTTGCAATCCAGCAACCAATTCATCAATTTCTTCCTTTGTATTGTATACAGCAAATGACGCTCTTACAGTTCCCGGTATCTTAAAACAATCCATCAATGGCTGTGCGCAATGATGACCTGTTCTCACAGCAATGCCCCGGTTATCCAGTAGTATTCCAATATCCTGGGGGTGAAATCCTTCAACAATAAATGAAAGCACACTTACTTTTTCCTTTGCTTCGCCAATGATCTTTACCCCGGGAATTTCTTTTAATTTTTTTGTTGCATACTGAAGTAATTCGTCTTCGTGCTTTTTAATACTTTCTTTTCCTGATTGATTAATAAAGTCAATGGCTGCTTTGAATGCAATAATGTCTGCTATATTGGGCGTTCCTGCTTCAAATTTATAAGGCAGCTCATTATAAGTCGTCTTTTCAAAAGTCACTTCCCTGATCATTTCTCCGCCGCCCTGGAATGGAGGCATGGCCTCAAGCAATTCTTTTTTTCCATACAATACACCCACGCCGGTAGGTCCGTACATTTTATGACTGGAGAAAACAAAGAAATCACAGTCCATTTCCTGTACATCAATATCCAAATGCACAGCTGACTGAGCTCCGTCAATTAAAACGACTGCTCCAACTTTATGAGATGCATCAATAATTTCTTTAACAGGATTAATTGTTCCCAGTGCATTGGATGCCTGGTTGACTGCAACAAGTTTTGTTCCGGGTCCCAACAATCTTTTATACTCATCTATAACCAACTCGCCTTTGTCATTGACCGGGATGACTTTTATTATAGCCTTTTTTTCTTCTGCCAAAATTTGCCAGGGAACAATATTGGAGTGATGTTCGAGTGAAGTAATAATGATCTCATCACCGGCCTTAATATTTTGTCTTCCCCAGGTGTAGGCAACCAGGTTAATTCCTTCAGTCGTTCCTCTCGTAAAAATGATCTGTTCCCTTGATTCCGCATTAATAAATTCCCGCGCCGCATCACGGCTATTTTCCATAGCCAGCGTTGCTTCTTCGGCCAGCGTATGAATACCGCGATGAACATTTGCATTATAATTTGTATAATAGTTCACCAGCGCATCAATTACAGATTGCGGTTTTTGTGAAGTAGCTGCATTATCAAAATACACTAATGACTTTCCTTTCACTTCCCTGTTCAATATCGGGAACTGCCGGCGGATGGCATAAATATCCAAACCTTTTTGTATCGTAGCGGGCTCCATCATGATATATCATGTTCTAAACGTTCAGAAATTAGTTTGTCAACATAGTCGTGGATAGGTTCTGGCCTTATATGTTCCAGCACATCCACTGCAAATGCATGGAGTAATAACGATCTTGCAATCTTTTCGTTGATACCTCTTGATTGTAAATAAAACAAACCTTCTTCATTCAGTTTTCCGACAGTGCAACCATGGGAACATTTCACATCATCAGCAAAAATTTCGAGCTGAGGTTTTGTATTCACACTGGCATCATCAGAAAGCAAAATGTTCTTATTAGACTGGTAAGCATTTGTTTTTTGCGCCTGCGGCTGTACAAATATTTTTCCATTGAAAACACCGGTAGCTTTCTCATCAATAATGCCTTTATATAATTCGTTGCTAAAGCAGTTTGGTTTTACATTGTCGACCACGGTGTGATTATCAACATGGGTTTGACCTTTTTGCAAATACAAGCCGTATAAATGCCCTTCGCAATTTTCTGCGTCCAGAACAAGATTGAGATTGTTGCGGACAATTCCTCCATTCAAAGAAATAGTTACCGTATGCGTATAGCTTTTTGCCACCTGTCGTATATGCGTGGTACTTACCTGGTTGGTATGCGACGAATCATTTTGAATTTTATAATATTCCGCTCTTGCATCTTTCTCTACAATGATCTCCATTACCTGGTTCGTGAAACTTTCATCAAGTCCAAACGTTGCATAAGTTTCTACAATTTGCACCTGTGCATTCTCTGCTACATGAACGAAGCTGCGCGGTTGTGATAAAATATTTCCTGACCTTGAATCGGTGATGTTATAAATGTAAATGGGTTGTTCAGCGACCTGCCCTTTCTTTACATGAATGAACACTCCATTCTTTATAAAAGCAGTATTGAGTGCATTGATGCCATCTTTCTGATACTTACTGCTATGACCCAGGTGTTTTGAAATGATTTCTTTGTACTCGCTCTTTGCTGCTTCTTCCAGGGGCATTACAAGAATTTGGTTAGAACGAATCGTTGAAAGCGGTAAAGAAAATATTCCATTGACAAATATCAATTCACTGGCTTGTTCATGACCGGGCAAACGAATTCCCTCTATTTCTTTCCATGAAATAGATGCCGCCGGCTGATTTAGTTTGTATTCTTTATTGAACAGGCTGCTGATGCGGGTATATTTCCATTCTTCATGCTTCACAGGAATGCCCAGTCTTGCAAAAGAATCAAATCCTTTTTTGCGGATTGTCTGTAAGACACTATTTGAATCCTCTGCCTGCAACTGATCGAATTGTTGTTTTATGTAGTCTATATTGCTCATTAAGTTAATTTGCCAATTTGATGATTAGATAATTTGATAATTAGCCAATTTGCCAAAGAATTCAAAACATATTTTCTTTAATAAGAATTAGCACATTATCACATTGGCACATTATCACATTAAACTTCCTCCGCCACTCCATTCCTTATAAAATCATATCCTCGTTCTTCTAATTCGAGCGCCAGTTCTTTTGTTCCCGTTTTTACTATGCGGCCGTTATAAAGTACATGTACAAAATCGGGAATGATATAATCGAGCAGGCGCTGGTAGTGCGTTACGACCAACACCGCATTATCCTTGCTTCTTAATTTGTTTACTCCATTGGCCACAATGCGGATGGCATCAATATCCAAACCAGAATCCGTTTCATCGAGAATAGCAAACTTGGGTTGAAGCATCGCCATCTGGAAAATTTCATTTCTCTTTTTTTCACCACCTGAAAACCCTTCATTTAATGAACGACTCAATAATGACTGTTCAATTTCCATCATTGCCATTTTCTCTTTCATCATTTTCAAAAAGCCTACTGCATCCAGCGGTTCCAGTCCACGGTATTTGCGGATTTCATTTACAGCCGTCTTTATAAAATTAGTTGTACTTAATCCCGGAATTTCGACAGGGTATTGAAAAGCAAGAAATAAACCCTCGCCTGCCCTTTCTTCCGGTGAAAGCTCTAACAGATCTTTCCCAAGAAATTCAACAGAACCTTGTGTGACCTCATAATTTGTTCTGCCTGCCAGCACAGATGCCAATGTGCTTTTACCGGAACCATTTGGTCCCATGATGGCATGCACCTCTCCTGCTTTTATTTCAAGATCAATACCGTTTAGAATTTTTTTGTCCTCAATCCCTGCATGTAAATTTTGAATCGTCAACATTGTGTGATATTTATTTAGATCGTTTGTTTATTTAAGTAAAAAGTCAAAAGTTAAAAGTCAAAAAATGTTTGTTCACTTTGTATTCCTTGTGTCTGCTTCGTGCTTTTTGTGGCATCGAACAAAATTGGTCACAAACCTGCCTGCCGGCAGGCAGGGGACACAACGAACCACTAAGAACACTACGACGCCTGCTCGATAGAATTACCAACCGTACAAGTGAGTGACACAACGAAAGCTCAATAGAATTACCTCTGCAGGTCACCCAAAAAAGAACTAAAAGGCCTCACCCTCTTATCCCTCTCCTGATGGAGAGGGAGGCCATGCTATTGTTTAAGAATTCATCTATAGTAATTAAGCATTTCAGCTCTTTTATTTCTATTCAGCATATTTAAAAAGCTGAATAGCGAACAAGGCGCACAAGTGAGTGACACAACATAAGCTTAATAGAAATCCTGAAGTTGGCCACATAACTTCACATTTCTATAATCCAAAGATCTCCTCTAAAGTCCCCTTTGGGGCTTTGGGGGCTTTTACCCCACGCTTCCTTCCAAGCTAATCGCCAATAATTTTTGCGCTTCAATAGCAAACTCCATCGGCAACTGGTTCATGACTTCTTTTGCAAAGCCATTCACAATTAATGCAACTGCTGTTTCGGTGTCAATACCACGCTGGTTGCAATAAAAAATCTGGTCCTCACCAATTTTCGATGTGGTTGCTTCATGTTCTACGATCGCCGATTTATTTTTTACCTCGATGTATGGAAAAGTGTGTGCCCCGCATTTATCGCCCAGCAGCAGTGAATCGCATTGTGAAAAATTACGGGCATTGTCGGCTTTCTTATTCACAAGCACCAAACCCCTGTAACTATTATTGCTGACGCCGGCAGAAATTCCTTTGGATACAATTCGGCTCTTTGTATTTTTCCCAAGATGCTGCATTTTGGTGCCCGTATCGGCCTGCTGGTGATTATTGGTCACTGCTACCGAATAAAATTCACCCGTGGAGTTGTCGCCTTTCAAGATCACACTCGGGTATTTCCAGGTAATGGCCGAACCAGTCTCTACCTGAGTCCACGAAATCTTTGAATTTTTGCCGGCGCAAATGCCACGTTTTGTTACGAAATTATAGATGCCACCGTTTCCTTCTTTGTCTCCCGGATACCAGTTCTGAACCGTTGAATATTTTATCTCCGCATTGTCAAAAGCAATTAACTCAACAACCGCCGCATGCAATTGGTTCTCATCACGCATGGGCGCCGTGCAGCCTTCCAGATAACTCACATAACTTCCTTCTTCGGCAATGATGAGTGTTCTTTCAAACTGTCCTGTATTTTCTGCATTGATGCGGAAGTAAGTGCTCAGTTCCATCGGGCATCGAACACCTTTTGGAATAAAACAAAATGAACCGTCGCTGAATACTGCGGAGTTCAGAGCAGCAAAATAATTATCGGTGATCGGAACAACAGTGCTAAGATATTTTTTTACCAGTTCAGGATGATTTTGAATCGCCTCGCTGATGGAACAAAAAATAATTCCCAGCTCGGCTAACTGCTCTTTAAATGTG
>JBIOGV010000166.1:0-8004 GCA_044448365.1 Chitinophagales bacterium | reverse complement strand
GAGAAAACTTCAATTATTTGCTGGATAGATAATGGTTCTTCAAACAACTAAGATGGCAAGTGCTGAAATGTCTGGTGTAAGAAGTGTTGTATTGTTAGTTGGTTATGATGGCTAAGCCCCGGTTCCCCGGGGCTTTCCTTACACCTGAATCAGTTAAAATCATTCTGATTCGGAAGGCTTGAAAACCTAAGAGGGACTGGTTTTTACTGGTCCTTTTTTAATTTAAACCAGGGAATTTTACCCGGACGACATCAAATGAATTTTGTAATTTTATATCGATATGCGTCCCGATTATTCTCATAAAATATTTCCTGATTTCCGCGACCATTTCTTTCTGCTGATGGAGACATTGGCCATGATGCCTCGTGAGTTGTGATCCTGATAGCATCGGGAGTGAAACAAATTAATCCACGACTCACGATTGACGTTTCACGAAAAGCTGAGTAGGATTACCGAACCTACAAGTAAGTGACATCTGCCGGGCGGCAGGCAAGAAAAGCTTAATAGATACTTTTAACCCGGTAACAAAAAAGTTGAAACAACAAATTTTTATCAATGTCGATCATTGCAAAAGAAAATAAATCAGCAGCACAAACAGATTTCCTGCCATTGCTTGGAACCGACCACGTTGAATTTTACGTAGGTAATGCAAAACAGGCAGCACATTATTATATAAATGCTTTTGGTTTTCAGCCCTTGGCTTATATGGGCCCGGAAACGGGAGTGAAGGACAAGGCGAGCTATGCCGTGCGTCAAAACAAATTGACGTTTGTGTTTACAACTCCTATGAAACCAAATACAACTATTGCAGATCATGTGCATAAGCACGGTGATGGAGTGAAAGTACTGGCTTTGCTTGTGGATGATTCGCAAAATGCATGGAAAGAAACCACAAACCGGGGAGGTAAAAGTTGTATGGAACCCAAAATATTGAAAGATGATGATGGTGAGGTTGTGTTGAGTGGGATTCAATTATATGGTGAAACGGTACATGTTTTCGTAGAAAGAAAAAATTACCGTGGTGCTTTCCTTCCCGGCTATGTAAAATGGGAGAACCCCCATTTCAAAACCAGGGAGGCAGGGTTGATGCATGTTGATCATTGTGTCGGCAATGTGGGATGGAATCAAATGAACCGCTGGGTGAATTTTTATGAAGAGGTGATGGGATTCAGAAATATTCTTTCGTTTGATGATGAAGATATTTCAACGGAATATTCTGCACTGATGAGTAAGGTGATGAGCAATGGAAACGGGTTTGTAAAATTTCCAATCAATGAACCGGCAGAGGGAAAGAAAAAAAGCCAGGTAGAAGAGTATCTTGAATTTTATAATGGAGAAGGTGTACAGCATATTGCTATGGCCACGAATGATATTGTGAATACAGTGAGAGAATTAATGAGCAGGGGAGTTGAGTTTTTGCAGGTTCCAACAAATTATTATGATGATCTGCTGAGCAGGGTGGGGCATATTGATGAGGACATCGAATCTTTAAAAGAGCTGGGTATTTTAGTTGACAGGGACAATGAAGGTTATTTGTTACAATTATTCAGCAAGCCGGTTGAGGACAGACCCACATTATTTTTTGAGATCATACAACGCAAGGGAGCGAAAAGTTTTGGCAAGGGAAATTTCAAGGCATTATTTGAGGCAATAGAAAAAGAACAGGCAAGACGGGGAAATTTATAAACAGGTGTGAAAAAAAATATAGATAATTTACCCGGATTTTGAGTCCGGGCAGCTAATAAGCCCTGACTTCTAATCTGAATTATTTTATCTTTACAAATCATTATTTTTTTTTGATACTTATAGTTCCAAATTTACGTTTTAAAAAAGGATAAATATTCAGGAATGAAGAACCTCTGTGCACTATTCTTGTTTTGTGGTATTGTATTACTGACTTCTGCCCAGAAGAACGGAACTTCATTCGCAACTACGATCTCTACTTCGTTCCTCGATTATCAAAGAACTTTACAGCGTCCAGCCGAGGCAATGGCCCATAAAGAAGACACATTGAGGAAACAATTTGAAGCAAAGAAACTAGTGTGGCCTGCTAAATATATTTATATCCGGTCCTTCAAATACGATAGCCAGATGGAAGTGTGGGTAAAGAACGATATTAAAGATCCATTCCAGCTTTTTAAAATATATAAGATCTGTGCATTGGCCGGAACTCTCGGTCCAAAAAGAATGGAAGGAGATTTCCAGGTGCCGGAGGGATTTTATTATATCAATGAGTTCAATCCCAAAAGCGATTATTACCTCGCGTTGGGAATTAATTATCCGAATGTGTCGGACAGGTTATTAAGCGATTCATTAAGACCCGGTGGTGATATCTATATTCATGGAAGTTGCGTGACCGTAGGTTGTATTCCCATGACTGACGGGCAGATCGATGAATTGTATATTCTTGCGGCACATGCGAAAGATGCTGGAGAGGATTTTATCCCTGTGCATATTTTCCCTATACGGTATAATGTGAGAAGAAGTGCTGATTATTTGAACAGTTTGGCGAAAGACGATCCTTCATTAAAGCAATTCGCACTTCGTTTGGAAGATGCGTTTGATTATTTTGAGAAATACAGGCAATTGCCTGTGATCATGGTGGATGAAAAAGGGAATTATGTGGTTGATGGAATTGTACGCAAACCTATCGTTACGGATAATCAGAAGCTGGTTCATAAACAAACGCCTCATCGTACAAGAAACATTGCCGATCTGGCCGATGCGGTTTATCAATGGCCTCAGTTTCCCGGGGGCGGTCAGGCTTTTCTTGATTATCTTCAAAGCTTAGGGAAAGAGATGGTTGCTTATTTGCCCGGTTCAATGAAAAAAGCCTATGTGCAGGTTGAATTCATTGTTGACACAGATGGAGTTCCTGTTAATTTTAAAGTTGTAAAAGGTGTTGATGAAGATTTTAATGATGAACTCATCACTCAGCTTGAGAAAATGCCCGCATGGAAACCTGCTATGGTAAATGACAAAACGGTAGCCAAAAGAATGAGACAATCCATTGAGATAGCCGCACAATAAATTTTTTCTTCTTGAAGGTATATTTCATCAGTGGTTTAGGTGCAGATAAAAGAGCTTTCTATAAAGTTCAATTACCTCCCGGTTATATGCCTGTATATCTTGAATGGATGAAGCCATTGGCGAACGAAACCCTGGGTGAATATGCGAAGCGATTTTCCGGATTGATACAAACTGGTGAAGATTTTATTTTAATCGGTCTTTCATTCGGCGGAATGCTGGCAAGTGAGATCGCGAAGATCATTTCTCCTATAAAAATAATTATTATTTCAAGCCTGGGTTGTAATAAGGAGCAGCCCTGGTATTTTAAACTGGCTGGAAAATTAGGGTTGCATAAAATTATCTCGCCTGCTTTGTATCGCCGGGCAACTTTGTTGCACAGGTTCATGGGGGCCGGCAATAAGGAAATGAAAGCAATTGTTTATAGTTATGTAAAAAATGCAGATCCTGAATTTATCCGCTGGTCATTGAATGTTATTGTCCATTGGACACATTCACAGAGACATTCCAACCTGGTTCATATTCATGGTTCGAAGGATCATTTGCTTCCATGCAAGTATGTAAAAGCTGATTATGTTGTGGACAAAGGCGGTCATTTAATGGTTATGAACAGGGCTGGGGAAGTAAATAAAATACTGGAGGAGATCCTTACAACAAACTGATCACCGCATCAGCAATTGGATGGTGTCGGTTGTTTGCTGTCGCAGTAAAATTGTTTTGCCCGAAGTTAATTTGTCAACTATTTCTTTGTTGTAGTGACGAATGGTGAGTAAGGTCAGTTCTTTCATAATCTGCACATCAAAAATTTCAAATACTTCAAACGCCAGTTTCTCAATTTTTTCAGATCTGTCATCCAGCACAGCAATAAAGCTAATGGCCGTATTCTGAGTTAAGTTTGGTTTGATCTTTAATTTTCCAAGCAAATGGTAAAGCGTTGCTACATGATGCTCACCAACGAAAGAAAAATCTTTCGAGCTCATTTCAACCAAAACCTGTTTTTCTTTAATAACGATGATCGGTGGCAGATCATGGATGGGTTTATTATGAATAAGAGTGCCGGGTAATGACGGATCCAAAAAACATTTTACATACAATGGAATGCTTTTATTCTGCAAGGGCTTGATTGTCTTTGGGTGAATGACCTGCGCTCCATAATAAGCCATTTCGATCACTTCACTATAATTCAGTTCATTGATGGGCTGTGCATCGGGAAATTGTTTGGGATCTGCGTTCATCACATTTTTCACATCTTTCCAGATAGTCTGACCTTCTGCGTTCAACATGTTAGCAAAGACCGAAGCTGTGTAGTCGCTGCCTTCTCTTCCCAGTGTTGTACTTTCATTTTCATCAGTGGCGCCAATAAAGCCCTGGGTCAGCAAAAGATCATGATCGGAAAACAGAGGGAGAACGCGGTCTGAAACTTTTGATTGGGTAAATTCCCAATTGATATTTGCATCTCTGAAATTATCGTCTGTTTGGATTATATCCCTTACATCAAGCCATTTATTGTATACCCCGATCTCATTTAAATAAAAACTTACAATGGTTGTTGATAAAAGTTCACCGACACAAACAAGCTGGTCATAATAATAATCATATTGACGCTGCGGTTTGTCATAGATCAGCCATTCTGCTTCCGTAAAGAAATCAATTAATCTTCCTTCACATTCCAGATAATTTGTTACCAGCAATTGCTTTGCGATAGTAAGGTGATTATTTTTTACAAGATCGAATAACCGGAGCGCTTCATCTTTTTTGCCATTATAAAAAGCATCCACAACTTTTTCCAGGGCGTTCGTGGTTTTGCCCATGGCCGATACAACAACCAGGATCTTTTCTTTCGAAAATTTTTTGAGAATATCTCCGAGTTTTATAATTCTTTCAACACTGTTTACAGAAGCACCGCCAAATTTGAAAACCTTCATCCGATTTTAGATTTTGATTAAAAGGAAGCAAAAATATTCAATATTCAATTGTTTATTTTTGATTTAAATTCCCGCCATGAATATGGTCAACCGAAAGGTGCTGACACTTGATGAATTTACGATTCAGCAATTACGAGATTTCCCACAGGCTACAGGTGAGCTGAGTGGTTTGTTGCGCGATATTGGCCTTGCTGCCAAAAGGATAAATGTGGAAGTGAATAAAGCCGGCCTTGTGGACATTCTTGGGGATGCGGGCGAAATAAATGTACAGGGAGAAAATGTAAAAAAACTGGACGTGTTTGCCAATAACCAGCTTACCGCTGTGTTGCATCATGGCATTAGTTGTGCAGGCATTGCCAGCGAAGAGATCGATGATTTTGTTGCCTTTGATGATGATGTGAGTAAGAATTCAAAATATATCTGCCTGTTCGATCCGCTGGATGGCAGTGGCAATATTGATGTGAATGTTTCTATTGGAACTATTTTTAGTGTGTACAGGAGGGTCACACCGAAAGGCAGCGTTGCCACAAGAGAAGATTTTTTACAGCCGGGGATAAACCAGGTGGCAGCCGGTTATATTGTATATGGTTCATCTACCATGCTGGTATATGCTACAAGAAGGGGAGTGAATGGCTTTACTCTTGATCCATCAATCGGAGAATTTTGTTTAAGCCACCCCAATATAAAATGCCCCGCCAATGGGAAAATATATTCGGTGAACCATGGCAGTTTTTTTCAGTATGAAACCAATGTGAAAAAATATATTGACGTTTGCCAGAAAAAAACAAAATCAGAAGGAGGACCCTATACGCAAAGGTATATTGGAAGTATGGTGGCTGATGTGCACCGCAATCTTATTAAGGGTGGGATTTTTATGTATCCGGGTACTGTGGACAGACCGAAAGGCAAACTTCGTTTGTTATACGAATGCAGTCCTTTTGCCTTTATCACCGAAGTAGCAGGCGGCAAAGCAACAGATGGTAAGCAACGGATCCTTGACATAAAACCCTCCGGGCTTCATCAGCGCACTCCATTTTTTATTGGAAGCAAGAATATGATGGAAGAACTGGAAAGTTATTTAGCCTGAGAAGTTTCAATGATCTATTTTTTGTGGACTTTGTGTTATCCGCTGTGGCCGTTGTGACCAAAATTAATGGACACAAAGAACACGACGAACCACAACGAAAACAAAGAGCAGGTTAGCTTTATGTAACAGCAAATCTTTTTTTATTTTATCTGTAGATTTATCAATTAAAATACTCTTTATCATGTCACAGGAAGTTAACTGGAAAGAAGCGATTCAACCACTGCTAAAAAAATATAAAGGCAAACAACATCCTCTTGACTATAAAAACATATACCAATTAGTAGTGATGGTGGTTTTATCAGCCCAGGATTCTGACAGGAACATTAACTCGCTTGCACCGAAATTATTTGAGGCTTTCCCCAATATGCAGGCTCTTTCAAAAGCAACCGAAAAAACATTGCAACCTTTCATCAGCAAAGTGCGCAACTTCGGCAATAAGACCAAATGGCTTACCGAGATGGCTCAGAAAATAAAAACGGATAAAAATATTCCACTTACACTCGAAGAGTTGACTGAATTGCCGGGCATTGGCAGAAAATCCGCAAATGTGATCTTGCGTGAGGCCGGTCATAAACCCGGAGGTGTGATCGTGGATCTGCATGTAGTACGGGTAGCCCCGAGACTTGGTTTGGCAACAGGGGCAGACCCGAAGAAAATTGAAAAGCAAATCATGGAACAACTTCCACAAAAAGATTGGGATGCCGGCATGGCCATGTCATTTCTTGGAAGAGAAATCTGCAGGCCACAGCCAAAATGTGAGCTTTGCCTGATGAGACCGGTGTGCCAACATTATAATACTGTCTTAAACCCGGGGAAAGCTTGATCAATACAATGGTTCACTCAAAGCGGATTACTTGCTGATCGTTGCACCGATACATTAGTCCGGGTTCGTTGTTATTCTCTGTCCACAATATAATGAAGCGCGATCTCGCCATTGGAAAATTGTTTTGTAGCCAGGAGTCTAAGTTTTGATTTGTTTCTTAGCCCTGTAAACAATGGAATACCCTGACCAAAAATAATCGGGTTGATAAATATCCAGTAACTGTCTATCAAATCAAATTGCATTAATAATTGTGAAACAGCCGGGCTGCCGAAGATCAATATATTTTTACCTTCCTGTTCCTTGATCGCGGTCATTTCATATAAAATGTTACTGCTAATTATGGTTATATTATTTGGTCTCTGCCCGGTCATTGTCCTGGAAAAGACAATTTTTTTTGCATTGTTGTACCAGGTTGAATAGGCAATTTCACCTTTTGTAGCATTGGGACGGTCTTTTGCAGTTGGCCAATAGTTATCCAGCAGTTCATAAGAAATGCGCCCGAATAAAGCTGTGTCAGCATCTTCAGTCAGTTTGCATACGAATTGCAGGTTTTCTTCGCTTGCATCAAACCCATCCAATTCTCCTTTCAGTCCGGCTACAAAACCGTCAAGGGATGTGTGTACAACTAAAATAAGTTTTCTCATCTTGTTTGTCAGCTAATATGGTGTTACTTGTTTCGATCGTGTATCGTTTACGATGACCACCAATGTCTTGTTGGTTGTTGTTTATAACTCTTTGCACATTACAAACATTTTTTTATACTCATCTTTGATTTCCGGATAGTCTAAGCAGGTTTCGTCATTAATTTCAAAACCCTGTTTCTTGTAAAACTCTACAGCCCCGCTGCTGTCCATTGCCTTAAGCCATATTAGTTTTTTGCTCTTTTGTCTTGCGAAATTAATTATAAAATCAATCGTCGTTTTACCTAGTCCCTGACCCGAAGCTTCTTTAATAAAATAAATACGTTCTAACTCTAATGCTATGTCGGCTGGATATCCATATGTCCCGCTATCAATATTCAATTTTACCAGCCCAACAGGTTTATCCCTGAGTTGAATTAGAAAGAAAATGGAATTAGGATTTGATATCTCATCACTTAGTTTATCATAATTAAAATTTGATTGGATATAGTTTTCACCATG
>JBIOGV010000165.1:0-8023 GCA_044448365.1 Chitinophagales bacterium | reverse complement strand
TATGGCGAAAGTGATATTGTAAGAGTAAAATTATTAGAGAAAGAAAAACCCAACCCTGTTGTACTTGTTAATGGCAATGTCTATAACAAAAAGACCAATCAGCCACTGAGCGCTTCATTGATTTATGAGACCTTGCCGGATGGAACTGAAACAGGCAATGGAATTTCCAACCCAACGGATGGATCCTTTAAAATAGTATTGCCTTATGATAAGAATTACCTGATAAGGGCATCTGCAGATAAATTCTTTGCAATCTCTGAAAATTTAAATTTGGATTCATTAGTAAAAGCCGGATATAAAGAAATACACAAAGACCTGTATCTTGTTCCGATTGAAGTAGGACAGGTAGTAAGACTGAACAACGTCTTTTTTGATTTTGATAAATGGAATTTGAGATCGGAATCTTTTGTTGAACTGGATAGAGTAGTGCAACTATTAAAAGATAACCCTGCCATTGAAATTGAAATGAGTGCTCATACCGATAGCTATGGTTCTGACGACTACAATTTTAAATTGAGTGATAACAGGGCAAGGTCTTGCATGGAATATATTATATCGAAAGGGATAGACCCTGGTAGAATAACATCACATGGCTATGGAGAAACCATGCCTGTTGCACCAAACGATACTCCTGAGAACAGGCAGTTAAACAGGAGAGTAGAGTTTAAGATCCTGAAGGACTAACATTGTTCCTATTCTCTTATTAAATGTTTAGCGATAGCTCATACTTATCTTTGCAGCCGTTTTATGGCTTCGCTATCATTCCATTTAAATACTATTGATAAAAATTCCAAAGCAAGATCTGGAACAGTCACCACTGATCACGGTGAAATTCTCACGCCCATCTTTATGCCTGTTGGTACTGCCGGAAGTGTAAAGGCTGTTTCACAACAGCAACTCATTAACGACGTAAAAGCACAGATCATTCTTGGTAATACCTATCATTTATACCTGAAGCCCGGAATTCAAGAATTAGAGCAGGCAGGCGGACTTCATAAATTCATGAATTGGAATAGGCCTCTTTTGACGGACAGCGGAGGATACCAGGTTTTTTCTTTAGCGGCAAACAGGAAAATAAATGAAGAGGGTGTAACCTTTCAAAGCCATATTGATGGCAGCCGCCACATTTTTACCCCGGAAAATGTAATCGATATTCAACGGATCATTGGCGCCGATATCATCATGGCCTTTGATGAATGTCCACCCTATCCCAGCGATCATTTTTATACAAGAACAAGTATGGAGTTAACTCACCGCTGGCTTGACCGGTGTATTCAACGACTCAATGAAACAGAACCAAAGTACGGACACCCACAATATCTCTTTCCTATTGTCCAGGGAGGAACGTTTGCAGATCTTCGGAAAAACTCCTGTCAATTCGTGGCTTCCAAAAATGCTGCAGGCAATGCCATTGGAGGATTAAGTGTAGGCGAACCCGAAGAAATGATGTATGAATTCACTGAGTTATGCTGCGACAATTTACCTGCTGATAAACCGCGTTATTTAATGGGAGTAGGGACACCCTGGAATATTTTAGAGTGCATCGCATTGGGAGTGGATATGTTTGATTGCGTAATGCCCACCCGGAATGGTCGTAATGCAATGCTGTTTACTTCAAAAGGAGTGATCAATATTGACAATAAAAAATGGGAAAAAGATTTTTCTTCTATTGATGATGGAATTAACTCCGGATTCAGCGATTATTACAGCAAAGCATATCTGCGTCACCTTATCAGGTCAAAAGAAATTTTGGGGCTTACCATTGCAAGCGTCCATAACCTGGCGTTTTATATGTGGTTGGTCGCCAGGGCAAGGCAACATATTATTGATGGGGATTTTATGAGCTGGAAAAATGAGATGGTGACGGTTTTGAAAACCAGGCTGTGACTGCTTATGATATTTTTAGAATACAGTTTTCTATATCAGAGTTTCCAAAATTTATCAGATTATCTTTTTGCCAAAGTAAAAGATTCAAAATATAGAGAGTGGTTTTGTTCCCACAAATGAGATGGACAATTTTTGGCGGACAACCTTCTAATTGGCTGTATTCATCAAAATCATTGTCTTTAGATAGAATCGTAAAATCATTTTGCTTTGCGTGACCCCAGATTTCGAGGTCATCAGCTGCGGTGCTAAGAGAACTTCGGATATGTTCTGTTCCTGGAAAATATTCTTGCAGTGGTTGAACAAGTTTAAATGATAGATTATTATCAATTAAAAACTTCATGAGGTTTGCAATAAACGGGTATGCTTTTCAGAATCTGCGGCATAACTCAAACATGCCTGTATATCTTCTTTTGTAAGTTCCGGGAAATCTTCAATGATTTGATCTGGTGTCATACCCGAGGCAAGATAACTTAGTACATCGTAAACAGTAATTCGCATTCCTCTTATACAAGGTTTACCGTTTCTTTTACCAGGTTCAATTGTTATGATATTTTTGTAATCTTTATTCACTGGAATAAAGATACAAAAAACCCGGTATCATTATTTGATAACGAAACAGAGAGTAAATTATGGATGAATAAGATGAATCATTTCGTTTAAAAAATGTAAGAAGAAGACTGAAAATTTCTTTCAACTTAGTTTTTGGAGTTATTATTATCAGAATAATAATTGCTAACAAGAAGGCCATTTACCATAAGTTTGGATTGAATCTAAATTCTATCATAAAAATTAATTATTTAAGAGTAAGACCTAAAATCAGAGTTAATGAACGATTACTTTTGAAATTGTATAATAACTTATAGGTCGATCCATCAGTTATTTTGAGATGGTCGTATTAAGAACTTTTGGCAGTTACGAAATATCCTTTCACAACTCTTCAACAATTTTTCTTTTACTTTTGGCACCTATGCGCAAAATAGATTGGTACATAATTAAACAGCTATTCGTTACTTTTTTCTTTTGCATGTTTTTGTTCACACTTATTGCTGTGGCCGTTGACAGCAGTGAAAAAACAGATGATTTTGTAAAATCAGGTCTTACCACTTCACAAATAATCAGGCAATATTATTTTGGCTTTATTCCTTATATCTGGGGTTTGCTTTTTCCACTTTTTGTTTTCATTGCAGTGATATTTTTCACCAGCCGAATGGCCGCAAGATCAGAAGTGATAGCTATACTGGCAACTGGTGTTAGTTATAACCGTTTCCTTCGTCCCTACCTGGTAGGGGGATTTTTTCTGGCATTAATGCTGTGGTTTGCCAGCCGGAATATGATACCAAGAGCACAGGAGATCCGAAGCAATTTTCAATCGAAATATATTGATCCTTTCGGTGTGAAATCCGGGAGAGATCCGAGTTTACCTATTTATAAAAGAGCTGATCCCAATACCTATGTTGGTTTTCGATATTATGATACCAGTACCAAAGGAGCAAATGGTTTTTATCTTGACAGGGTAAAAGATAATAAAGTGGTGTATAATCTTCGTGCAGACTATATGAAATGGGATACTGCAAAAAAAAATTGGAAGCTTACCAATACCACTGAACGTTATATTAACGGTATGCATGAAACCGTGCGTAACAGGTCTGAGCTGCATTTAAATTTAAACATAAAACCGGAAGACTTAGAAGATGACGAATATATAAAGGACAAACTCTCTACACCTAAATTGAGACATTATATCAGGATGGAAGAACTCCGCGGTTCGGAAGGATTAAATACTTTGCGGGTAGAGTTATACCGGCGAACCGCTACACCCTTTACCGTACTATTACTGACATTGATCGGGGTAGTTGTTTCAAGCCGTAAAGTGAGAGGTGGCAGCGGGCTTCACCTTGCTATCGGAATTGTGATAGCCGTATTGTTCATTCTTTTTGATCGTTTTTCAACGGTATTTTCAATAAAGGGAGATTTTCCTCCACTCATAGCGGCGTGGCTTCCTGATATTGTTTTCGGCGGTGTTGCTTATTGGTTATACAGAATAGCACCCAAATAAGGGATGACATAAATAACTGCAGGCTTAGTCGCTGACACTGCATCGTCCAAAGGTAGCCATCTGATTTTCTTTCCTACCTTTATCACTCCATCATTTTCTAAAAAATACAATCATGGGCATATTAAAAGATAGTTTTAAGGCGAAGGCTGATGAAATGAGTGCAGAAATAAAAGATCTGTTGAAAGAACACGGGAATAAAGTAATTGGAGAGGTGCAATTATCACAGATATACCAGGGAATGCGTGGTATAACAGGTCTTGTTTCAGAAACATCTTTGCTGGATGCCCAGGAAGGAATACGATTTCGTGGTTATTCCATTCCTGAATTAAGAGAAAAACTTCCCAAAGCGAAATATGGCAGCGAACCCTTACCCGAAGGCTTATTTTATTTAATGCTGGTTGGTGAATTACCAACAGAGGCTGATGCGAATCATATCACCGATATTTTGCAGCGCCGCAGTCATGTGCCCAATCATGTTTTCGATGCCATTGATGCTTTGCCCTTGAATACACATCCAATGACCATGTATGTTATAGGAGTGATGGCATTGCAAACAGAAAGTTATTTTGCGAAGGCCTATGCAGAGGGGATTAATAAAAAAGATTACTGGATCCCGACTTTTGATGACACTATTTTACTGATCGCACGGTTGCCAAGAATTGCTGCTTACATCTATCGGCGTAAATATAAAAATAACGATCACATTAACCCCAATGGTCTGCTTGACTGGGCCGGCAATTTTGCGCACATGCTCGGTTATGAAGACGAAAGTTTTATGGAACTGATGCGTTTGTACATGGTCATTCATGCTGATCATGAAGGAGGGAATGTGTCGGCGCATGCCACTCATCTTGTAGGCTCTGCCCTGGGGGATCCATATTTAAGTTATGCTGCCGGTATGAATGGCCTTGCCGGGCCTCTTCATGGCCTTGCCAACCAGGAAGTGATCAAATGGATATTTGAAATGCGGGAAGAATTAAAAACTGAATTGCCTAACAAGGAGCAGATAGCTGTTTATGTTAAAAAAACCCTGAGTGAAGGAAAAGTAGTTCCGGGTTATGGCCATGCAGTGCTGCGCAAAACCGACCCACGCTTTATCGCACAAATGGAATTTGCTAAAAAACACTTACCCGATGATGACCTTGTGCAAACAGTGTGGAATATTTATGAAGCAGTTCCTCCCGTTTTGCAATCGCTCGGAAAAATAAAAAACCCCTGGCCCAATGTTGATGCACATAGTGGGGCTTTGCTTGTACACTATGGGTTGGTGGAATATGAATTCTATACTGTACTTTTTGCAGTGAGCCGTTCTTTGGGAGTCCTTGCAAGCCTCTGCTGGGACAGGGCCCTGGGCTTACCTATTGAAAGACCTAAATCAGTAACTACAGACCTGGTAAAAAGATGGTTGGAAAATAAAGATGAAATCTGGGGAGAATGAATTCTGTTATGAGGCATGAGTTAAGAGTTATGAGTCGTATATTGCACGTTGGTCCTTGCGCGGTTTTGTTGCAGAATAATTTTCTCATACTCTGAATATAATTTTTCCTGGAGAACATTTTGGTATGATTCTTTCCGATAGAAATACAGAAAAATATTTATTCACCCTTTAAATAATTATTTTATGACAACAGGAACCAAAGTATTTATTGGGATTCTTGGAGCTGCAGCTGCAGGAGTTGTGATTGGCTTACTGATTGCTCCCGAAAAAGGAAGCGAAACCCGTAAACGTATTGCAAAAACTACCGGCGACTGGGCCGACCAGCTTAGTAATGTTTTTAAGAATACCCGTGAGCAGTATAACGATCTTAAAGACAAAGCAAGGCATATGAGATCTTCTGCTGAACAAAAAGTTTCTGACCTGAAAGAAGATCTTGTTTAATTATGAAAAGCAGGTTGTAAGACCTGCTTTTATTCGTGAGACTTGTTTTTTGTAACCGAAGTGCAGCAAAAAACTTAGCCGAATCCCGCATTGTGCGGGACTGCGGAATTTGTTTCCGAAGTTTACTTTGGGGTTCATACTTGTGATTTCTATTTAATTTATAATGACTATCCGGATTTAACGACCTTGTGGTTTCTTAGTGGACTTCGTGTAATTCCCTGCCGGCAGGCAAGTTTGTGGCCTTTGTGACCAGAAAAATAGGACACTAAGTCCACAACGAACCACAATGAACACAAAGTCTATTTTATATTACTTAAAGTTTCATTCATACGGCAGTCAATTAATTTATTACAATGGAAGAAGAAACCAAAACAACAAACTTGAAAGAAGAGGCAAAAGACCTGACCGAACATGTTGCCAATTTTCTCGAGACCTATCTCAAACTGATGGGCATCAGGCTTGCTCAAAAAACGATCACATTCGTTTCATCGCTGGTTAATTTTGCCATACTTGCTCTTTTATTTTTTCTTGTTGTTTTTTTTCTTGGTTTTGGTTTAGCATGGTGGCTGGGCACTGTAGTGAATAGCCGGGCCGGAGGTTTTTTCATTGTAGCAGGCATTTATTTAACGGCCATGGTTTTTTTAATGGCAATGGGGAAGAAAACGATCATTCCTTTTTTACGAAATCTTCTTACACGCTTATTTTATGAGTAAACAAATAAGATCATACAGCGAGTTGCTAAACGAGAAGCAAAGATTAGAATTGCTGCTTCAAACACAGAAACAAATCATTTATTACGATATTCAGCAAATAAAGGAAGAATTGCAACCCGTTCGAAATACTTTTGAATTCATTAAAAAGATCACTACAAGGGATCGAACCAGCTTACTGCTTGGTCTTGGTTCAGATATTTTTATTAGCTCGTTCGTTAAGAAATTTATTTTATCAAAGGCAGGATGGGTGATCAAAACAGTCATTCCCTTTTTTTTAAAAAATTATTCTTCTCATTTTATAGCAGAACAAAAAGACAAATGGCTTGAAAAGTTAACAAATTGGATCAGTGGTCATAAAAATGGTAAGGAGCTTAAAAAAGAGAATAGTCATGCAGATGAAAGATGATGATGGAGTGATGCCCAATTTAATTATCAGTTATCACTTGTCATCTGTCATCTATTGCAATATGGTCTGAATCGTAGCTAATGTTTTTTTCAAATCAATTCCTTTTTCATAAACCGGTTTAAAAATATCACCTTCGGATTTAACCCTATCCAAGAGATTTTTTATGGTAAAGTTTGAGGGTGATAAACCTTTTTTCACTTCTTCCCAAAAAATGGGTGTGGAAACAGTAGCACCGGGTTTTGGCCTTACTGAATAAACACAGGCTACAGTTTGTCCTTTTGAATTTTGTAAATAATCCAGGTAAACTTTTTTTCTTCTTTTCGACGGGCTCCTTTCCACACTTGTAAAAGCAGGTATATCCCGGTGTACAAGATTAGCCAGCAATTCAGCCAGTTGCCTTGACTGATCATAGGTATATTTTGCGCCTAAGGGAATGCAAATATGCAAACCTGTGGCACCTGAAGTCTTGCACCAGGCAGGAATTTCTAATTCATCTGATATTTTTTTTATTGCCTGCGCTGTTTCAATTACTTTATCAAAATTTATTTCATAAGGATCCAGGTCAATTAAACAATAATCAGGATTCCCGGGTTTCATGATAGTTGAATGCCAGGGATTCATTTCGATACAACCCAGATTGGCGAGGTAAATAAGACTTGCTTCATCCGTACAAACAAAATAGTGTATCGTTTCCCGGGTCGATTCACTATACTCAGCAAAGGTTTCGACCCAGCCAGACACCTTGCCCTGCACATTCTTCTGAAAAAAACTTATTCCATCGATTCCATTCGGATGACGATTCAACGATTGTGGCCGGTTTTTCATGTACGGCAGAATATACTGGGCGATGTCGTGATAGTAATTCAACAAATCTCTTTTTGTGTAACCTTCTTTCTTCCAGTAAACTTTATCAAGGTTCGTAAGTTTTAGCTCATGGCCATTTAATTTTACCAAAACGTTTTCTTTTTCTTCGTTTAACCATTCCTTTGTTTTTTTATTTGAAATAATTTTCCCTGTACTTTCTTTTTTTTCGGATGAAGCTTCCTTTCGCGTTGAGGCTTTTTGATTTTTGCCTTTTGAAT
>JBIOGV010000164.1:0-8025 GCA_044448365.1 Chitinophagales bacterium | reverse complement strand
TCGAGCATATCGCGGCAGGTTTATCAGGAACTGAAGGCCGTTCCCGGTATGACGGATGTGGGCATTGTAAAAAATTTGGGCCAGCCTGAATTGCAGATACAGCTCGATATGCAAAAAATGGCTTTGTATGGAATTACTGCGGCCGAAGCGAATGCAGAAATAGAATTGGCGATCGGTGGTAAGGCTGCCACCCAAATGTATGAGGGAGAAAAAAAATTTGATGTACGGGTTCGGTACCAGCTTCCATTCAGAAAATCTGAAACTGAGATCGGTAACCTGATGATACCAACTTCAACCGGAACCAAAATACCGTTGAAAGAAATTGCAGACATCCAATTAAAAAGTGGCCCGGCATTTATATACCGTGATAATAATAAACGATTTTCCGCTGTACAATTCGCCGTACGCGGAAGAGATTTGGGAGGCACTGTTGCTGAGGCGCAGAAGAAGTTAAGTAGTGAAATTAAATTGTCGAAAGGATATACAATCGAATTCAGTGGAGAATATGAAAGTGAGATCAGGGCCATGACCCGGTTATCCATTGTAGTTCCGGTGAGTCTTATTATTATTTTTCTTATTCTTCTCGTGCTGTTTCAAAGACTTTCTGACGTGCTTCTTGTTTTATTGAATGTTCCATTTGCATTAGCTGGTGGAATTCTTGCATTGATTATCACAGGGACAAATTTCAATATTTCAGCAGGTATTGGTTTCATCGCATTATTCGGTATCTGCATTCAGAATGGTGTTATCATTATTTCAGTAATAAAACAGAATTTAAACAAACAAATTCCTCTGGACAATGCTATAAAAACCGGTGCTATCAGTCGTGTCCGTCCCGTTGTGATGACGGCTTTGATGGCTATCTTCGGTTTGCTGCCCGCGGCCATTTCAACAGGAATAGGTTCTGAAACTCAGAAGCCGCTTGCTATTGTTATCGTTGGAGGATTGATCAGTGCAACGATCCTTACCCTGATAATTTTTCCATTGGTCATTGGAATATTTTATCGGAGGATGGAAAGAAAGCTGAAAAGAAAAGAGTTACTTACCTGATGTGTTTTGGCTTTTCCAGTTTATCCTTCTGCCGGCAATGAGTTTAAAAATAAAGCCATCCGTATTTTTTGTAAGACCGAAACCCGGTCCGAAATTGATCTCCCATTTCGGATCAATATAAAGATCGGTAACAAAAAATATTGCGTGACTTTGTTGTGAAAGCCTGGGTATGTCGTTGATCAATCCAACATCTCCGTAATATTCTATGCCGAGAGCCAATTTGTTGAAACTATAGGATGCTTTTATGTTCGGCTCAAACCCGGGAGTATGAATATTGCTGTCCGATTTTATGGAGATCCCAAAAGTTGGATTGAATGCGAGGTAAAATTTATCCCATTGTTTATCGATGATCGGCCTGATCTCTATATTCCATGTATCTGTTGAATATTGTCTTCGCTGATAGCCAAATTCAGTTGACAAACTAACACCCACAGGCCAATTCCATTTTTCAGGAACTCTTATCCGTGGCCGGATATGTGTGCCAATTATTTTATACCCGTAAGGATTTGTGTAATTGGTAAAAACATAAAACCCGATCTCAAAATTTTCAGTGACGCCCTGGGTGATCTCTAATGTTTCATGTAAAGAATGATAAGTAGGATTCACCCCTTCTACAATATTTTTTTCTCCTGTAAATGTAAAGTTGCTGTGCAGTTCAAACATCGTGGAGCCCTTGGTCATAGTTGGAGAAGCATACACCTGGATCTCATAATTTTGCTGGGCAGAAATAATTTGAATCCAACAAAGAAGGGAAAATAACAAGTAAAGCTTTTGCATGCAGTTTGTAATTCTTATTTGTAATCGTCTCTGACGGGGCTGAATGTGTCAATCACCTTGCAATCAGTGATGGCTATGGCACTGTGGGGTATATTGGAAGGAATTACATGATACATGCCAGATGTCAATGGGCATGGTTCACCACCAATTACCATATTCAATTGTCCTTCGATGATGTATGTTATTTGTTCATGTACATGATGATGTTCCGGTAAAACACTTCCTTTTTTTATTTCAACATAACCAAAACTTTGTTTATCGCCGTGAGCATAATAGCCGGTAATCCCCGGCACAACTTCCTTTGGAGGAATATTTTTGATTACTTTCATAATTCAAATATCAGGGATAATTATTTTGAAGAGATCATCTAAATATCCTTTTATTGACGGGGTGCCATCGGATAGTCTTTATCAATCCAATCTGCTTTCAGGTTATGCGAAAGATCAAGTAATTTTTGATTGGTAAACTTCATTTCATTCAAAAGTTTAAATGCCGGCCGGATATTCGGACAATGTTCAAAAGGGCAACAACCGCAATAGATCACCATTTGCCTGTCTTTTTTTTCCTTTGACAAGAACTCTTTCAGCTTATCAAAGTTTTCTTTTTCATGAGCAGGGCCGATATCAATGGCATCTTTTATTAATCCGGCAGGGCCAACATTGATGATAAGCGGTTTTGCAGAAACCTTGCTATCATTAATTATTGTTGCAAGGTCTTTGGGTTCCATTAATTGATCGGGTCGCCATGGTTCAGTTTGTTTTCTCATAAAGGAAGCGCCGATCATTATTAACAGGATCGCGGCCGCGATGCCGAATTTTTCTTTACGCATGATGATACTTTTTATTTTTTTGGTTTTTTTTGGATGATTACCTAATGTACTATTTTTTGTCATTTCAAAGTTTGTTGAGCCGGCTTGAAATCCTGGTTTACAACCGGTAAATTAGTTGGCAGGGTTACAATATTGAATCCATGATCAGTTGCTTTATGGCAGTTATTACAGGTATTAGTCAGCAGAACAAAACTATTTTTGAATAATGGAAGATTTTTTTGTTGAACCGCATTCATTACGCTGTCCAATGGCGGGTTGATCATTCCAATCGCTTTTACTTCAGCCCGGTCTTTGCAAAAATTCTGAATATCGTTCAAAGATTCCAGTATTTCATGAACTTCAAAATCGGCTAACGGCCAGTTTTGATTTTGCCCTGCAAACCAAAGCTTGGCATGGTGTAATTGAATGCCTAACATAAAGTCACCAAGCCCGGGTCTGTATGTTTTGTCTATTTGTTTTTGGAGGCTGTCAATTTTTAGCTGCATTTGCTGTGTTTCTTTATTTTGTTGATTGCATGATGTAAGAACAGATAGTAATACAACCAGGCTACAATATCCTTTGAATATAAGTTTTGATTTGATATTTTCTATTTGTTGCATGTTATTTTCTTTTGAAGCTGCAGAATAAAAAATTTTGGATGGTGTTGAATGGAGTTACATGATCTTCATGGATACATTTGATCCGTTCAAATGCAAGTTTAAACCTTGCCGACATCGAAGTCTCGGAATATTGCTTTATTTCAAGTCCGCTGCATTTTTTGGGGCCCTGTTCGGAGAAAGTGGCTACTATGAGGTATCCATTCTTTTTAATGGCGCCTTCTGCAGCAGAAACATACTTATAAATTCTTTCTTTAGTTGTCAAAAAATGAAACGCGGCCCTGTCATGCCAGAGATCAAACCGGAGATCATGGAAATCAAATTTGTTAACATCTGAAACGATCCAGTGAACTTTATCCGCACTTGCTCCGAGGCGCCTTTTTGAACGTTCGATCGCATTCGCCGAAATATCCAGCACCCATATATTTTGATATCCTTTTTCTATCAATACATCAGCCAGGTGACTATCTCCACCACCAATGTCAATGATGTTGGCAGTTAATGGCAAATTAAATAGCTCAATAAACTCAACAGATGTTTTTGGATAGGTTTGAAACCAGCTTACTTCATTTTCTGCTTTTGTGGCGTATATCTTATTCCAATGTTCCTTGTTATTCATTGTTCAATACTGACAAATAATTCAGCCTCTCATAAATCACGATTTTATTTCTCAAACCAGCAAAAACTTCCGCCCACCCATTCCCTGTCCTTGTTGTAGCGAACACCAATCATTTTCCCTTTGCTTAATCTTGAAAGATTGTTCGTAGGAACAGGTCTTGCCGCTCCATCTTTCCAGAAATAAAATATTCTTATTTCTGTTTTTGCGGGAACATCAGGCGTTTCAATTACGTCAGCGTATTTTACTTTGCGCTGCAGTATCCAATTTTCCGGATCTTTTACTTTTTCAATGTCTGATTTACCTACATCAATGATCACTCCCTGCCCGGCAAAAGAGAACAAAGGTTTTAAAACATAGTTTTCAAGATCGGCGGGTAGTTGTTTTATATCATTCAAAAAAAATGTCTCAGGAACATAAGGATGACGGATCAATGGCAATGTGTATTTGCTGATCCTGTAAAACCAATTGGGGTGCGGCACCCATTCCACATCCAGTTCTTCAAATAAGATTTTTCCTTTTTCCCGCACTTCTGCAGACTGTTGCTGGAGATCATCAAAGATGAGGCGATTGTAAATTCTTTTTACTTCTGTTTTTTTACCATTATTCAAATAATAGAGTTTCTTCCCTTCTTTGATTAACTCGGTCAGGCATACCATTTTGATCCCAACATAATCTTCGGTTGCAAAAAAATCGACCCTTGTTTTTTGTTTTTTGGGAAAGATCTCAAGCAGGATTACATTTTCAGGTTTGTGATCACCAACAATTATTTCTTTCAGCAGGTGCAGATAAGTTTCTTTGTTGTAACCATGCAGGTAACAATCAAAATATTCGGGAACAGGAAAATGTTTTTTTGAGATCTCCGGGCATAAAGCATGGTATGCAAATATGCTGGGAAAGCCCTGCATTTCTATTAATTGAGGTTCATATTCTCCTTCATCATTCATACAAACACCAAAATCAAATGCCATGAAATGTGAATGATTATTTTCATTCGGAACATTCAAACCAGGAGGAATTGCATTTCTTGTGAATTCTTTAAAACGTGGGTCAACAATGATGTCGATGATTTTTTCGCAGGTATCCAAAATTTTCCTTTTAAAGTCCTGGTCAACAAAAACGGGGGTTTCTGCTACACGAAAATCCAACTGACCCGGATATACATTGTTTAGTTCGTGCAGAAATGCTTCGTATTTTTCTTTTGTAAAATTTTCGTTGAATGCTTTTCGTAAAGCAGGGATCATATTTTATTAAATTGATAGGGAAAGTTAAAGATAATAAAGGAGAATAATTTCATGCAAAGGCGCAAAGTCTCATCAAGTCGTAAAGAATCTTAGCGGCTTATGTATTTTCATTTGCATGAACTAAAAGCTGAATAGAATTACGGGAGTACAAGTGAGTAACACCTGCCTACCGGGCAGGCAGGCAACCGAAGCCGAATAGAGATGTAAAGCAGGTAAAATAAAATAACTAAAAGAAGAAACACAGCAGCATCAAACCAATTCGCCATAAAGCAGCTCAACAGCCTCGTTCAAAAAATTAGGAAGCACATGAGAGTAAGTCCATAAAATTTTATCGGGATCATTGAGATGTTCAAGCATACTCTGCCATTTTTCTTCGCCATGACTTTCTATCACAGTTTTCTTTTTGTCTTCACGATTAAGGTACATGGTCATACCCGGTCCATCGGCTTCGGGATGAAATTGTGTACCGATCATATATTCGCTATAGCGAATGCCCATGATAGCCCGCTCATACGGCACATGCGGGCGTTCTTTTTCAATGCACAAAATTTTTGCACCCATCTTTTCAATCACTGAATAATTGGGTTGAATCACCTGGAAGTCACGGCTGTCAACTGCATAAAACGGATCACGAAGGCCTGCAAACACTGCCTCTTCCGATCCGTCCCCGAGCATATGCACGGGGAAAACTCCAAAAGCCGTAGAACGGCGTTTGGTCAGGATGCCAATATTAAAATATCGCGCTGATAATTGAAATGAATGACAGATAAAAAAAACAAATTTCTTTTGCTGATTAGCGGGATTTATGTTCCACCTTTGCACTTCATTCAACCAGTGAAAATATTTTTTTTCCCAATCACTGTAGCGGCTCTCCAATGGGCTGCCGGGCCCTCCGCTGGAAATAAAAACATCAAAACTCATATCAGGCACTTCATGCTTCAGTCTTACGTCAAACTCTTTCCATTCCACATGCATATTGCTTTCTTCGCCAAACTCACACAGGATATTTCTAAGACAACGCATGCCCTGGTTGGGCAGGCCTTCATAAAGATCAAGAATTGCAACTTTTAATTTCCTTGCAGTTTCCATAGCGACAAACATAGCATTTTTTAACTCACAAATTTAATGATCAATTGATGATTTGTCAACAGGTGTGGAATAAAATTATAAGGATAATTAAAGAAGTCTTCCGGATTATTAAAAGCCCGTTGAAAATATCGAGAACCTGTTGAACCCAGGCACACTTGTGTATATATCTTTTATTCATCAGAAAAATTAAGCTGGAAATAAAATCAGTTTTTAAATTTTTTGAAAAAATAGATCTTTAGCAGGTCGCCGGTAATTACGTAAAACGATAAAATGATTGCGATGGCTATTAATTGTTTTGAATGCGGGAAACTAAAACTCAGGAGTGGCGCAATTGGCGGAAGTGTAATTAAGATCGTTACAATCATTGCAATGACTGAAATAATTATCAGTAAATTTCCCGGCTTACTTTTTATAAACGATTTTCTTGTCCTGATGATGAAAAGTATTACCAGCTCAGTCATTACTGATTCAATGAACCAACTGGTTTGGAAACCCGCTTCATTTGATTTAAAATAAAAATAGATCACAAAAAAAGTAATAAAATCGAAGATCGAACTGTGAATACCGAAAACGATCATGAATGAACGGATTGTTTTAAAACTCCACTTTGCAGGCCTTTCCATTTGCTCCTGGTCAATATTATCCGATGTAATAGCCAGGTAAGGAAAATCTGTAAGAAAATTGGTAAGAAGAATCTGTTTGGGCAGCATCGGCAGGAAAGGCAACAGGAGAGAGGCGCCCGCTAGACTAAACATATTCCCAAATGTGGCGCCTGTATTGATCAAAATATACTTCATGGAATTGACAAATGATTTCCTGCCTTCATAAATTCCGGCGGTCAGCACATCAAGGTCTTTCTCCAGTAAAACAAAATCGGCAGATTCTTTAGCCACGTCCACCGCATCTTCTACTGAAATTCCGGTATCGGCAGCATGAATCGCGGCTACATCATTGATACCATCACCCATGTAGGCGACTGCTTTTCCTGCTTTTTGGAGCGCTTTGATGATTATTTCTTTTTGACTGGGTTCTATTTCGGCAAACACACTTGCATCAACGACTTTCAAAGGGAGGGCCTCAGCAGAGATCTGCGTCAGCATGCCGCCGGTAATGATCTTTGAATCATCCATTCCCAGTTCCCTGGCTGCATACGCAGCTATGTAATGATTGTCGCCGGTGATGATCTTTATTTCAACATTCAGTTGCTTTAATTTTTCAATGGATTGCTGAACATTATCTTTTAAAGGATCTTCCAGTAAAATGAAACCGGTAAAGATCATTTCCGTTTCATCTTCCTTTCTTATCGTAGTGGTGTTGACATCCTTTTTACAAATTGCAAGCACACGCAATCCGCCTTCACTGTAATCTTTGAATCTTTTTTCGAGATCAGCTTTTTTTGCGTCGTCAATTTTTGAATCGGAGCCATTTGTTTCAAATTGATCACAGACCGCTAATATGTTTGCAAAAGCGCCCTTGGTAATAATGGTAGAAATAGTATTCTTTTTTACCAAAACGCTCAAACGCTTCCTGGTAAAATCATACGGTACTTCGCCAAGCTTTGAATAGCCTGAAATATCGGTGTTCAATTTTTTTATGGCATCGTCGATCGGGTTAGCAAACCCACTTTGCAAGCATGCATTCAGCGAAGCCCATAATTTCAGATCTTCATTATCATTGCCATCAGCATTTACAAATTCTTTTACCTTTACGGATCCCTCGGTAATCGTTCCCGTTTTGTCTGTACAAAGAACATTTATTTCACCAAAATTAAAAATGGAAGAAAGTTTTTTTACGATCACTTTTTTCTTCAGCATTCGCTTGGCG
>JBIOGV010000163.1:0-8038 GCA_044448365.1 Chitinophagales bacterium | reverse complement strand
GCAGTTAAGGAAGCGATTGAGTCCGGCAGGCAGCTTGACAGGATTTATCTTCTAAACACTATTCATGGAAAACCGGTTGAAGAAATAAAGTCATTGGCCTTAGGACATGATATTCCCATCAGTAAAGTGCCGTTGGAAAAATTAAATGGATTTAACGTTAGTGATCATGAAGGGATCATAGCTCAAATAGCAAGAGTTCATTATCATGGATTACAGGAAATGATCTCATTTATTGTTGAAAAAGGCGAATCGCCGCTATTCCTTGTTTTAGATGGTATCACTGATATAAGAAATATTGGAGGCATTGCACGGTCAGCATATTGTTGCGGTGTACAGGCTCTCATTATTCCTCACAAAGGGATCGGTGCCTTAAATGAAGATGCAATTTTTACTTCGGCAGGAGCTTTGGAAAAAATTGCCGTATGTCGGGTAAACAGTTTAATGAAAGCGGCAGATGAATTGCGTTTGAATGGAATAAAAGTTTTTGCCAGTGAAATGACGGCGGCAAAGAATATTTTCGATTGTGATTTCAGAGAACCATGCGCGATTGTAATGGGGAGTGAGGAAAAAGGAATTTACCCGGCGTTAATGAAGGTGGCCGACGAAAAATTCAAAATCCCCATGATCGGGGATTTTGAATCGTTGAATGTTGGGGTAGCAACAGGTATGATACTTTATGAAGCGATGAAGCAAAGAATGGAGACCTGATTCAGTTTACTACTGCTATTTGATTTTGCTAATTGCAATATCACTACCGGCAGGCTTAATTGCCCTGATCTTATTTTTCTGGGTAAAAGTAACATCACCGTATGGGCTAAGTTGCACGATAAGTTCACGTTTATCATTTTCCAATACTGCATAATAGCTAAGACCGTCGTCAGTACTTTCATATTGGTAGAGTTCTTCTATTTCAGAACTGGGATATTTTTCGGTAAGACTTTTCTGTACAAACATGGGAAGAAAATTGACCGTGATGAATTTTCCTAATCCCTTATACTCGCCATCTTCTGTGAAATAGGCATCTCTCCAGTTGTCATTTTCTTTGAAAGTAGCTACATAGGCATCTTTTACCTGCACCCATCTTTCAAATTCTGAGTTTTTGAAATTGTTCATAAAGGAAGCTTTTACCACTTGGGGAACATCGATGCCCTGTTGAGCATTGCTGGTTATTGCAACCATCAGGCAGTACATTAATACTGTTACTGCGAATACTATTTTTTTCATTTTTTGAAAATTTTGATTGTTATTAAATTGATGACAGTTTATAGAATAAAGAGCTTGTTTTTTAAGTAAGAGGCCGGATTAAAAGTTTTGAAACTTATTGATCAAAAAGAGCTGAAATACCTGGCGCATGATCTTTACAAAAACGTTTCACAATTAGTCGTAGTGAAGATTTAAAAAGGAAACATCCTTGAAATATTTTGTTGATCGTTTCAAAAGATTTCCCTGGTTTGCATACCTCTCTTTTCGCAAAGAAGGTGCGTGTGAAGGAAAGGGTTTGCCGGTTAATGATCAATGGTTGCATGCTGTAATTTTTATTTAGGCTCTGGTGTCATTCCTTTTCATTGGGTCAGATCGAATAAAAAATTTGTCGAAAGAAAAAAATAACCGGGAAACAAATCTTTACTATTTTTTATTTTACCCATTGTTTTGTTATCTTAGAAGATGAACAACCTTCAGTGAACCTTTTTAAACCATTTCTTCCACCCGATGAGCGGGACATAATTGACAGCATTGCTCAAAACGGCTCTGAGAGAAAAAAGGGGGAGGAGCGTCTTTTTAACCGCTACGCTTACTTTATAAAGGAAGCTATCCATAAGTATTCACTATCTGACGAAGAAGCTTTTGATCTTTACAGCGATACCATTATATCTGCGATCGAGAAAATAGTCAATAAGTCCTTCCAGGGGCGTTCTTCATTAAAAACATGGGTCTACAGCATTTTTCATAATAAATATGTTGACCTTATTCGGAAAAAGTCGACTAATAAAAATAGCATCCATCAAACCTTATCCATTTCTGATCTGCTTTTGGAGATTTCTGATCATTCAAAAACCATTATACAGGAACTCGTTGAAAAAACAGATTGGGAAGTTCTCAGGCAGAGATTGACCCAGGTGGGGGATAGTTGCAGGCAGATGCTGAAGCTTTGGGCTGATGGGTATAGCGATAAAGAAATAGCCGGCTTAATGGAATATAAAACAGCTGATGTAGTGAAAACAAGTAGGTTAAGGTGCCTGGAGAAGTTAAAACAATTATATCGTGCTACTTAACTGAAAAATATGGAAGATTATTCTGAATATATTGACGCTTATTTTAATCAAACACTGAGTCCGGAAGAGGCTGGCAAATTTGAGCTGAGGATCAGGGAGGACAAGGTTTTTGCTGAAGAGGTAGCTTTTTATTTATCGGCAAAACAGGCCTTAAAAGAAGAAGTGACGAGGGAGAAAAAAGAACAGTTCAGACAATTATTGTCGCAAAATAGTTCTCATACTGATATACCCCGGCAATCACAAGTAAGAAAAATGTGGGTGTACAGGGTAGCTGCTGCGGCAGCCGTTATCGTTTGTGTGTTTTTTGCATGGTATCTCTTCTTTTCAAATTCTGCTTCACCACAACAAATCGCAGATAGTTATATAGATGAAAATCTAAAAACGCTTTCGGTTACAATGGGACCGGAGCATGACAGTATTCAAGATGGACTGCGTTTGTATAATGCAAGTAAGTATGATTCCGCCATACAACAATTTGAAACGATTATTCAAAAAGACACTGGAAATTATTTAGCAAAGAAATATTTGGGAATTGTTTACCTTGAATCAGGCAATTATGACAAATCGCTTCTGTATTTCCAGCAATTAGAACGCTATTCACGATTTTCTAACCCAGCTCTGTTTTACCAGGCCCTCACTCTAATGAAACGTAATCAGCCCGGTGACAAACAAAAAGCCAGGCAATTGTTGCAGCGAGTGGTAGATAATGGTTTTGAAGAAAAAGAGACTGCACAGCGATGGCTGAATAAATGGTAGCATTTTACCACCTAAAATATACTTTTATGAGTAACAAAAAGCTTTCAACGATAAAGCCGTTATTGAGTTTTATCGCAATCATAATTTTTTTAAGCTACCTATTAACCGGCACCGGTTGTAATAGCAAAGAAGGGGCTCCAAAAGAGGGATTCAAAATAGATACTGTTAGGGCCTGGAACTGGAATATTTTCTTTGGCACCTCTACGACTGATTCATTGAGGGCAGATATTAGGACTGGGATAGAAGATTCTATTGTTGCATATGTTAAACGTAAAGCGCCTGGTGATAGTGCTATAATGAAATGGAGCTACTGTCCCTGCGATACTTTGTTAGCTAACTTAGATGTCACAATTGTTGGAGTAAGTACGGGCGGAATAACTCCACCGCCTACAAAACCACCTATCGGGCCAAGTGGCGATTATGCCATTGATAGTAATATAAATATTGAAATTCCTGAAGCATCTGAAGTCTATCATCAGAATATTTTTTATGATTCGCTTAAATATCAAATGCCTGGTTTGCCTTCTGGCACGCAGCCAAATCCTGATAATCGACTTTTTGCAATCATTGACACGGGTTTGGATACAACAGCATTTGCAACATCTCTAAAGAATTTGATATGGACAGACCCGGCAGATCCGAAAAAAACTTTATTTAATTTTTTGAAACCCGATGGCCTCGATACTTTATCCGATAGTAATTTAGTGAAACACGGAACTTCAGCTACGGCTATAGCACTGGGTCAAATTACAAATCAAAGCAAGCCAAGAATCATGGCATTAAAGGCATTTGACAAAAATGGAAAGGGAACTATTTATTCAGTAAGTTGTGCTTTAAGTTATGCGATTAAAAACCGTGCCAGCCTTATCAATGCGAGCTGGGGTTACTATGGAAAGGAAATCGATCCGGTTTTAAATTACTATATAAAACGTGCCGATCGTATGTCAGTGCCCATTATTGCTGCTGCCGGCAATACGCTTGAACCACCTGGCCATGCACGTCCTTATTGTGGCAATAACCCGGTTCCGGGGAATGAATTAACGGGAACACATCAATTTTTTCCGGCCTTCTTAAGTCCCCAGTTTCCAAACTTGGTGACGGTAACCGGGCTTAGCCAAAGCAGTACTACTCATACACTCGTTCCTTGTCTATATCAAAATTATTCGAATACCATCGTGTCGATCGGAGTGTGGAATAAGGATCCACAAAATTGCTGTCAATATCGTGTCAGTTTTCTTGGATCTCCGATTGAAGGCACTTCATTTGCCACTCCTGTCGTCTCGGGAAGATACTTGTCGCAATTACAAACAGGTGTACCAACTACAGCCCGGACTGCAAGAGATATTATAGACTTATTCAGTTCGCATGTAAATGCGCCAACGCCATTTTATACGGTTAATGGCAGGTATATTGGTTATTTACCGTGATAAAAGGTATGTATCCTTGCAGAATTATATTATTTATATACAGTTTGCTTTATCTAACACTTCTATCGGCACAATGTCCCGATAGAAGTGTTTTATGGGAAAGGATAATTTACCTAAAAGATTCTTCTCAAGCTGATGTGGGTGTGAAATTAAAAGAATTGTTGCAGTACGATAAGGCCATTCAAGACTGCCCCTACAAATATGATTCTACTCATGCATATCTTTTGCAAAGAATTGGTGTAATGTATTTCAAACAAGCTGATTACCTGCACGCCGTTGAATATACCCGAGAGGCAATTGACATTATTAAAACCAATCAAAGAAAAGCAAACATAAATCCCCAAAGACTCATTGATTGCTATTTTAATTTAATGTTCTATTATGATTCCCTGGGATTGATAAATAAGAAAAACGAGATCACAGATAGTTGTATTAGACTTGCATTAAATATGAAGGCCGTTGACGAAAAGGTTTTAGAGGCAATGGAAAATAGGGCGGGATATTTATTCAATGCGGGTGATTATCAGGGGTGCGTCAACTATGCTTCCATGGGGGAAACTGTGGCGAAAAACTATCATTTGGAAGATTCGCGTTTTTCCATCGGTTTGTTTACCTGGCATATCAATTCATTGCTTTTGAGCAAAAATTACCCGGCAGCAGAACAAATTCTACAGAAAGGGATTGATGAATACATGCATTTAGACAATTATGAGTATGCCGGAACTATCTATTCATTGTTAGCGGAGTTAGCTAAAGAAAAAGGAGATTTTAAAAGATCACTTTTTTATTATCAGCAGTCAGTTCAAAATGATCTGCGAGCTGGTTTTATAGAGGGATATACTGTCTCACTATACAATATTGGTTTTTTGTATTTTGAAAAACTGCATCAATATAATAAGGCTTTGCCATTCTATTGCAAAGCTTTAAAATATGCCAATGCCACGGAATCTTTGAATATCATGGCCAATATCGCAAATGTATATGTACAGAAAAAACAATTCGATTCCGCATATTACTTCTTTCAAAGGGCTTTTGACCAGATTAAACCAGGCATAAACGAAAAAGATTTATTGCAACATACACAAGACTATGTTACCGAAAATATAACTGAATATGTAACCAGCCTTGTACTTGATAAAGCCGATGCATACCTCACTCAATTCAAAACTACTTTTGAAAAAAGAGCATTAGTCGAAGCACTAAAGATTTATAAAACTGCCGATCTCCTTTTAGAAAAGATTAAGTTGATGCAATACGAAACTCAATCCAAACTTTTCTGGAGAAGCCACGCTCGACGTTTGTATGAGCATGCTATTGAAGCTTGCTATCTTGAGAATAACTCAGCAGATGCATTTTATTTTTTTGAAAAAAGTCGTGCAGTTTTATTAAATGATCAGTTGAATGAACAACGATGGTTGGGAGAAACAGATATCCTTAAGCAATCACAGCTAAAAAGACAAATATTTGCCAAGGAAAGAAAATTGAATAGGGTTGACCAAAGCGCAGACCTCAATGCTGAAATACAAGGAGAAATCTTCAATGATCAACAGGAGTTAGATAAAGTACAGGATCAAATCAAAGCAAGAAACCCATTATACTCTCAAAATCTATTGGATTCAGCTTTTATTTCCGTTCATGATGTGCAACAGGATATTTTGAAAGACCACGAGGCAGTCATTGAAATTCTTTCCGGGGACAACGCAGTTTATTTATTAGCAATTGTACCAGGACAGGTTTACCTGCATAAGATTAATAGAAATGTTTTTGATAGTTTGTCTTCCGCTTTTATAGAATATATCTCTGATCCGGATTTGTTAAATAGCAATCCTGGTGGGTATTTTCAGGTCTCACAACAACTTTATCGCCTAATGTTTCAAAATATGGATCTGCCAAAAGGCCGCATCATTATATCGCCTGATGGAAAATATTTTCCTTTTGAAGCACTGGTAACAAGCACTCAACCGCTAACCTATTTCCTGGACGATCATGCTGTGAGTTATACTTATTCTGCCAGGTACCTGTTGAATACATTTAACACATCTTCATCCGGATCTGATCAGATATTCATGGGAGTCGCTCCAATGAAATTTACTGGTCTTGCTGATCTGGCAGGCAGCGATCAGTCGTTAAACAAGGTTGGAAGCTATTTTAGCCAGGTTACTAATTATATTGGTAGCAACGCCTCAAAAAATAATTTTCTGAATGAATTTTATAAATATAAGATCATCCAGTTATACACGCATGCAACAGACAGCGGGTCTGCCGGGGAGCCAATGATCTATTTTGCAGATTCAACTTTGAATTTATCCGATCTTTTACCTGAAAAAAAACCTGCCACAAATCTGATTGTTCTCTCTGCATGCCAGACAGCTTCAGGTAAATTATACAGCGGGGAAGGTGTTTTTAGTTTTAACCGGAGTTTTGCGGCACTGGGAATTCCATCTTCTGTTTCCAATTTATGGCAGGTGGATAATAAATCAACTTATCGCCTCACGGAACTTTTTTATGAATACATCTCTGGCGGAATGCCATTGGATCTTGCTTTGCAGAAAGCTAAGAAGGAATTTATAAAAACCGCAGCTCTTGAAGAAAACAAACTGCCTTATTATTGGGCGGCGTCTATTTTAGTAGGGAAAACGGATGAGATACCTCTGCCAAAAAAACGCGCCTGGTGGCCGATAATCGGCATATTATTCCTGGCATCAATTGTTCTTGGCGGATGGTTGATCAGGCGAAGAATGAGTTTTCAACTTAAAAAAAATTGAGGGCCCGGTTTCAATAATTTAAAACAATGATTGGCATGTCTGCCATCCGAAACAACTATTCAAAAAAGCTTTTACGAACATTTCCGTAAAAAAATATGAAAGGATTGTTTACCTTGGCTCAGGTAATTGCGACAAATCACTTTTGGATTCCCGGCAATTGGAAAGCTATTCGCGATTTTCAAACGCAGCCCTATTTTCCCAGGCCCCCATTCTAATGAAACGTGATCACCCCTGTGATAAACAAAAAGCCAGGCAATTGTTGCAGCAGGTGGAAGAGAACAATCGGAAGGAAGAGAAACTGCGCAGCAATGGCTGAAGAAATAGTAATCTATTTTTTCACCGATAAAATGATTTTATGAAAAAAAAGACAGTTTATGCGCGACTTTCCGTTTGCAGTTTGTTTCTGATGGCTCTGTTTTCTTGTTGGATTTTTGTCCAAACAGGCTGTAACAATTCAGGTGCACAGACTGTATCTCAAGCGGGTCAGAAAGGGTCGACCAATTGGACTAGTGTGGATATCACCTTCAAGCCGAACACCAATGAGGAATGGAGAGAAGAATCTATCATGGCCATCGAAAAAATGCTAATTAAGTCAGTTACTCCATATACAAAGCAATATTCAAATTTTTATCCAAGTATCACGATTACTAAGATGCCTTTTTGGGATAGTTTGAGATACCGCATCAGTGTTCTCAACACATATTTCACTGGTTCCGGTGACCCCAAACCGCTTTTCAAGACCATTACGCCCTGCCCGCCTTGTCCCGGCTATTGTGCTGCATGCGACAGTACCAAGGACCGTGTTAGTGTTATGTAT
>JBIOGV010000162.1:0-8067 GCA_044448365.1 Chitinophagales bacterium | reverse complement strand
TGGATTGTCCAGTAAAATCTAAAGTTTTAACTTGAGACATAGCTTCTGATTTTAAGTGTTATAAATGTTTTAGCTCAACAAAATTTACACTTATTACAGAAGCTTTCTTCGATTAAAAAAAGCATGAGATCTTTGCGTGAAATGAAACTGAGGCAACGCTAAAATTAATTGATACGTGTTCCGGGCAGCAAGCGCATAACTTATCGTCGAAAAAAGTTTACATGTAACACCCCGATTGAAACTCATTTTATGCGATTAACAAAAGCACATTGAATGAAATTTTAAAATCCAGGCACTTCAAGCAATTCCTTTACTTATTTTTATTTTTGAAATAGTGTCAGAATTCCAAATATCTCCAAAACACCTCTTCACCTTTAGGGTTTAATGTCCCCGATATTTAGAAATGATTATTCCCGGGAGGAAGAGGATCTCAGGCTTGATATTCGAATAATGACATCTCTGAAATTTTCACAGATAATTTTGATATGGAAAAATTTACTGAAATGGTTCTGTCCCGTTTAGAGTGCAAAGATGAACGTACCAGGATCATCTTAACTAAACTCATTATACATCTTCATAATTTTATCAGGGATGTGGAACCAACCGAAGAGGAATGGTTCAGGGCGATAAATTTTTTAACCCGCATTGGTCAAACCTGTACAGCCAAAAGGCAGGAATTTATTCTACTGTCAGATGTGTTAGGCGTTTCGATGCTTGTTGACTCAATCAATCATAATGATCCTGGACGGTGCACAGAATCAACAGTCACAGGTCCCTTTCATGCAAAGGCTGAACAAATGGAAATGGGAAGCAATATTGCAAGAGGCTCGGAAGCTGAAAGAGGAGAAGCCACTCTCGTTCATGGAAAAATTTTAGATGAATCCGGGAAACCAATCTCTAATGCATTGATTGATGTATGGCAGTCTGATGATATAGGTAATTACGATGTACAGGATCCAAAACAACCGGAAGTAAATCTCAGGGGAATCTTTAAAACAAAAGAAGATGGAAAATTTTGGCTCAGAACAATCAAACCTGCGGCTTACCCGGTGCCGATTGATGGCCCTGTTGGTGAATTACTTCTCGCTTCCGGACGACATCCCATGCGGCCGGCACACATTCATTTCATGATCAATGCTCCCGGTTATGAACGATTAATTACGCATCTTTTTGTCAAGGGTGATAAATATCTTGATTCGGACGCTGTGTTTGGGGTAAAAGATTCATTGGTACTGGATTTCAAATTGAATGATTCACCTGCCGCAATAAATGCATCAGGTTTTAAATCTCCTTTCTATGATGTTGAATTTGATTTTATACTTAAAAGCATTAATTAAAGTTCAATGAATTTTATAGTTCAATCGTTTCCCAATAAAATTTATTTTGGCGAAGGGCAACTAAAAAAAATCAATGACATCATCAATGAATTGGGTAGCACCCGTTTATTTATTGTAGCAGGCAACAGAAACATATCGATCGTTAACGAATTGATTAAATCATTCGGAGAAAAAAATGTTTGCCATTTTTCAAGAATAGTACAGCATGTACCGAAGATAATCGCTGACGAAGCGTTGACCCTGGCAAAGGAAAATCAATCTGATTTCATCATCGCTATTGGAGGCGGATCTGCCATTGGCCTGGCCAAAGCCGTAGCATTGCAAAACCGCCTTCGCATCCTGGCGGTCCCAACAACTTATGCAGGCTCTGAAATGACAAATATTTATGGCATAAGTTCGGATGGTGTAAAATCCGTTGGCAGAGACATGATCGTACTGCCCGCATGTGTCATCTACGACCCATCAATGACACTGGAAATGCCTTTGCCATTAGCTTCTACGAGTTCAATGAATGCGATGGCTCATTTGATTGAAGCATTGTATGCATACGATGGCAACCCTGTTACCTATCAAATATCTCTGATGGGAATTAAATTTCTAAAACAGGGAATGGAGCAATTGATTTCTGAAAGATCATTAAAGAATGCCAATAGTGCTTTGCAATTTGGTTCTTACCTGGCTGGTAAAGCATTGTGTGAAGTATCAATGGCGCTTCATCATAAGTTGGCTCATGTATTAGGCGGGAGTTTTAACCTGGATCATAGCAAGACACACACTGTATTACTTCCTTATGTTTTACGATTTCAAGTGAATGGCCTTTCTGCTTCTTTAATAAACGATCTTCAAACAGTGCTTAACGATAGCAGGCCATCATACAAACTGCAAAGCCTGGCTGAACAAATGAAGGCTCCAATTTCTTTAAAGGCAATAGGTTTTCATGAAGAAGATATTCCTAAGGTTGTTCGGCTCATGGCAACAATGAACTATCCAAATCCTGTACCTGTCACCGAAAAACTTATCGAAGAATTATTGAAGATGGCTTATGAAGGCCGATTATATTGAAAAAAAGTAAACTTAATATTGATTTAAAATTTTGGCAATGTCAGTTTGAAAAATTCCTAATATCAATTATCTAATATCTGAATCTTGGGTTCTCTTTTTTAATACTGAATGTTACTTTCCCAGGAATGTTTACACTTCAGGGTTATTTTTGAATATCCTATGTCAGCTTTTCAACAAACCTCGCCGTTGTCTTTGCTCTTACTTCTTCGAGTTGAGCACCCGGCATCAATTCTTTTAGCGTTAATTGTTCTTTCTCAAATGTAAAAACCGCAAGATTAGTAATGATCATATCCACTACTTCATGCGCCGTCAAAGGCAGCGTACAATGTGGTACAATTTTAGATGTTCCATCAGGGTTAGTATGAGTAAGAGTAATGATCAATTTTTTTGCACCCAACGCCAGGTCCATGGCGCCACCTACTCCGAGTAAGGGTTTACCTGGCACGGCCCAATTAGCGAGGTTTCTTTTTTCGTCAACTTCAAATCCTCCCATAATGGCTACATCCACATGGCCACCGCGTATCATAGCAAAAGAATCAGCGCTGTCAAAATATGCACAACCCGGAAGCGCTGTGACAGGAATTTTTCCCGCATTCACGGGATAATCCATAGCGCCACCTTCTTTTGGTGAAGGTCCAACACCAAGCATTCCATTTTCAGTATGCAAAATGATACCATGTTCCGGTCTGATCAGATCTGCAACCAATGTTGGTATACCAATACCCAGGTTCACCACATCTCCCTTTTTAAGTTCTGCAAAAGAACGACGGGCCATGTTCATACGTGATTCTTCAATTTTTCGTGATGAACTTAGATTAGCTGAACTCCCAAGATCTTCCAATGTTATATGATGGAGTACTAAAAAATCAATATAACAGCCGGGTGTATGAATACAGTTCGGATCTATTGATCCAACAGCCACGATTTCTTCCACTTCTGCGATCACAAGGTCCGCAGCAGTAGCCATCGCCTTATTAAAATTTTGTTCTGTCATTCGATATACAAGATTGCCTGCTGTATCAGCCTTCCAGGCACGAATAAATGCTACATTGGCCCGAATACCTTTTATGAATACCTGTTCGATGCCATCTATGATCCTGGTTTCTTTTCCCTGTGCCAGAAGTGTTCCCGCAGATGCAGGTGTATAAAATCCCCCAATGCCTGCGCCACCCGCCCTGATTGCCTCTGCTAAAGTTCCCTGGGGTAACAACTCGTACTCCACTTGTCCCGATTGTGCAGCTTTCACCGCATCAGGATTGCTGGTAAAGAATGAACAGATCATTTTTTTGATCTGCCCATTGCGTACTAAACGACCGGGCCCCAAACCCGGCTCCCCGGTATTGTTTCCAATGAAGGTTAAATTTTTTGTACCCGTTTCAGCTAATGCATGAAGTAAATGCACCGGGTTACCCGTCATGCCAAATCCGCCTCCCAAAATTATATCACCATCTTTTACTAAAGAAGCTGCTTTCTCCGCTGTTATTTGTGGTACTTGTTTCATTGTAAAGACACCCGATCTAAGGAAATGAAATCCTCAGCATCAATTTTACATTTTGCCAGGAATAACTAAAACAAATAATTTCCAGTGATCTACAAACAAAAATTAAAACCACTATATTGAAATATCATTTTTCTCTTTTAATATTAATTCATTGGCACAATCAAATTCATCCTGAATGATCGTATGACCAATGTTTTCATATATTTTTTCAGTTACCGAGGCATTCATACTTTTAAGAATTAAAACCGTTTCATATACTCTTTCCACCGGTACATGAGGATCGGGATTACTTGTGCCAATGAAAACCGGGGTATTCTGAAAGTCTCCTTCATAATTTTCAGTATAAATTTTATCACCAATCAATCCACCGGTGAAAGCTACACAGCCTCCATATTTTGCAGCATTCCTGGCAACGAATTCAAGCACCAGGCATGCACCTTGTGAAAAACCCAGGAAGTATATATTTTTTTTGCTGATTACTTTTGTAAGATCATTTACTATTTCGCCAAGTATGGCAAGCGCCGATGATAACCATGGTTCATTTCTTGAAGGCGTTTCAAGAAATGAATAAGGGTACCACGTATTGTTGGTTGCACGGGGAGCAATCAGTGTATAGTCATTCACATTAAGATGAGTGGCAAGAGATAAAATATTTTCCGCTGATGAGCCGCGGCCATGGATCATGATCAGCGCCCTGCCGGTTTCTTCTATTTTTTTTCCGGTGGTAACAATATTTTTTCTGTGCATTTTTTCAACTATTATAATCCAGGGGTACTAATATTTGTTCAATTCTGCTTCTCATGGGTTCATATTGGGGAGGCAACTTCAAATGAGTTCCTAATTCATCCAATGGTTCATCAACCATAAAACCCGGGTTGCTGGAAGCCAGCTCAAAAATAACGCCGCCGGGTTCTCTGAAGTAAAGAGAGAAAAAATAATTGCGATCTATTTTATCTGTGATATCCAGGCCACGACTTTCAACTTTTTCGCGAAATGTCATTAAGATTTCATCATCCTTTACGCGGAAAGCAACATGGTGATTGGTTCCACCGGCCACATAACCCGGTCGCTCACCAGGCGCCTCTATAAGATCAACAATATTTGCACCTTCAATTGCATCGGTAACAAAGCGATGACGGTTATTTTCCTGCTTTAGAAATTTGTACCCAAAAACATCAGTCAGGATTTCAGCAGTACCGTTAATGGTTTCAAGTGTTAGTGTTATACTGTGAAATCCTTTTGTTGCCGCTTTTTCATTTATTTCATCAGTTGTCCATGCTTGTCTATTGTCCATTTCGTTCGGTACAACTAAATTGATCCGCAATCCATCGGGATCTTCAAACGAAATACATTTTTCACCGAATCTATCACCGGGTCTGTTATATTTTATTCTATTCTGATCAAACCTGCCTTGCCAGAAGTCAATGCTTCCTTCAGGGACTGAATATCCAATTTCGGTTGCCATGCCACTGCCAGGCCGCCCTGGTCGGGCACCTTCCCAGGCAAAAAAAGTGAGTATGGTTCCCGGAGATCCCTGCTCATTTCCATAATAAAGATGATATGTTTTAGGATCATCAAAATTCACTGTCTTCTTGACGAATCTCAAGCCAAGAACCCTTGTATAAAATTCATAATTCCGTTGTGCAGATGTGGCTATAGCAGTTATATGATGTAATCCAAGTATTCTGTTATCCATGATAATCTTTACGGTTGATTAATTAGTCCGTTTGCAAATCTAAGTTCATCTTTCCCAATTACCCTAAATGAGATCTTTTCATCTCTTTAATATTCATTGTCATAAACCCGGGCGAGATCAATTATTTCCGAACACAGATTTTTGCATCGACGGGCATTATAAGAAAATAAAAAACGGCCGAGATTCAAAGATTACAGCCGCTAAAGAACTCAATAAAATTAATCAACTTTCTACGACTATTAATCTACCAGTACTCACTTAATATTTTTCTCTGCCACCCATCAGCATTGGATTTCGATAAGCATAAAAACGCACCAGTAAAGTTTAATAAAATAGTTTGCCCATGCAATTTTAATGGATGTTGCCTAGTATCACACTTTTTCCTGATTGATATCATTATTCCCGCTGGCTGCTTTGAATAATTTTAAAAGTTATAGCAAGACAAGACTAAGGTTTCACAAAAACCAAAACGAATTTTTTTTAAACATAATAATTGCTTATATGAAAGAAAGAAAATTGACCTGGAAAGGAATGCTCTGTCTGGGAGCATTCTTTTCGTTTTTGATGATAAGTAGCGGCTTGGTAGCTCAAAATATTCCACTGAAGATTACCGGCAGGGTGGTCAGCGCGGTCTCCGGTGAACCTGTTGTGAACGCCACCGTTACTGTAAAAGGAACAAATATTTCAACCATCACGGATGCAAGCGGCAATTTCTCGATTATGGCCGCGAAGGGTAAAAAACTTGTTATTACCTCGGTTGGACATGTGTTGAAGGAAGTAACAATTACCGCTAATTCAATTGATGTACGATTGGAACAGGAGTACAGAAACCTGAATGAAGTAGTAGTGGTGGGATATGGTAAAATGAAGAAAACAGATTTAAGTAGCTCGCAGCTTACTGTTACATCTGCCGATATTCAAAAAACGGTAAACACATCCATTGATCAGGCTTTGCAGGGCAGAGCTGCCAATGTTTATGTTACACAGAGCAGCGCCCAACCGGGAGCTGCGGCTTCAGTTCTTATTCGCGGATTTAATTCCCTTACCCAAACCAGCCAGCCTTTGTATGTAATTGATGGCGTTCAATTCAAGCCGAATGAAATATCGGATGATCCTTATAATCATCCTTCAGGTTATTCAAATTTATTATCCGGCTTAAATCCCGATGATATTGAAACCATCAACATTTTGCAGGGGCCTGCAGCTACAGCCATTTATGGTGCTGTAGGCGCTAACGGTGTGGTAATGATAACAACAAAAAGAGGCAAAGAAGGGCAAACCAAAGTAGGCTTCAGTACTCTCTTTACTGTGCAGGATAAGCCAAAACATATTGCAGTGATGGATCTTCCGCAGTATGCAAATTTCAGAAACCAAATGGCAGCCGCAGGCGGCCTTCCTTCTGAAGTTGATTTTTCCGATCCTTCTGTTTTAGGAAAGGGCACCGATTGGCAAAATGCTATGTACAGAAGAACATTGTTACAAAAACATTCCATTGCTTTAAGCGGTGGCACAGAAAAATCACATTTTTATCTCTCTGGTGAATATTTTAACCAGGAAGGAATAGTGCCGGGTTCCGGCTTTACCCGTTATTCAACCCGCATTAATCTGGATAATGAAGCACGCAGCTGGCTCAAGATTGGAATTAATATGACGGCAAGCCAGACAAAAGAAAAAGTAAACACCATCAATGGAGGAATCATTCAGCTGGCGTTGCAGCAAAATCCTGCTGTGCCGGTAAAGAATCCTGATGGAAGCTGGGGTGGGCCTGCTACTACTCAATTTCAATACACGAACCCGATAATGATTGCGAACATTTACAATGATTATAATAAATCATCGGCAGTGATCGGTGGCATATATGCAAACATCAACCCGATCAAGGGTCTTGTATGGTATAATGAAATAAACGGGAGCACTCAATACTATAATTATTATTCATTTCATCCGGGCTACACAGCAGGAGGTTATATTGTGCCACAGTCCGCAGCTACTTCAGACAGGACAGCCAGCAATAACTACTGGTGGGGACTTAACAACCGCCTCCAATATGATATCACCATACACAAGCATGCTATTTCTGCGATGGTAGGGCATGAAGCGCAAAAATATCAGGGTGAATCTTTAAGTGGAGGAAGAACAAATTTTATCACTAATCTTAACCAGGAATTATCAGGAGGTGATGCCAGCACCATTTCATACGTAAGAAATAACAGTGGCAAATACTGGGGTTCGCAGGAATCTTATTTTGGAAGAGTAAATTATGTTTATAATGACAGATATATTTTGCTCGGAACTTTCCGTGCTGATGGTTCTGCGTCATTTGGTCCCAATAACCGCTGGGCATATTTTCCTGCTGTAGCTGCTGCATGGCGCATATCGCAGGAAGATTTCATGAAAAATATTTCAGCAATTAATGACTTAAAACTAAGAGTTGAGTATGGGGTATCAGGAAACAGAAGTATAAACGGTGC
>JBIOGV010000161.1:0-8127 GCA_044448365.1 Chitinophagales bacterium | reverse complement strand
GCATTCATGACGCTTGTATTTATTAAAAAGGATGGGAAGCTTTACAGGCATCGGGATGGAACTCCTGATATTGAATTAAAGCCTGAATCGGAATCCAAATTTTTCTATTCTGATGGCACCGACAGGCAAATCGAATTCGAAGTAGATCGGTCAGGAAGAGTATTAAAGACCTGGTTCATTAACTCGGGCCAGAAAGGTGAATTGAAAAAATTAGAATAAAAATGGAACCTGCTGCAAAAACCTTCGGAATCTTTTTTTTGAGAACCCTGCTCGGAATTATTGTGATGATGCAGGGATGGGGTAAAGTATTTACCTGGGGCTTGCCTAAAATTTATGACATGTGGTTCAAAGAATTTGAAAAAACATTTTTACCCAAATGGCTGATCTGGAGCACGGCTTATTATACTTCTTATGTTGAGTTGATTGCAGGGATATTACTGATAGCGGGGTTATTCAAAAGAATTTCATTGTATCTTTTAGCCATTGATCTGCTGATCGTATCATTTGGCCATGGATTGTTAGAACCCATTTGGGATCTGCAGCATGTAATACCGAGAGCTTTTTTGGTAGCTGCTTTATTGTTGCTGCCGGAAGAATGGGATAGGTGGACGGTAACCTCATTAATAAAGAAGAAAAAAACCAATAAAGTTTAAAACACCTTCATTATTTTTAATTATATTCTCCGTTCTCCTACTAAACATTCCTTGCAATTGTTTTGTCAAAGGATAACCTGGTTTAATGATATTGCAAAAATTTTTTGCGACAATAATTCCTTATCAATATGAACATCATACGGAGCATTCAAAACAGGATTTACGAACTAAGAGGTGAAAGAGTGATGCTGGACTCTGATTTAGCCGCTCTTTATGAGGTACCTACCAAAGCATTGAACCAGGCTGTAAAACGGAATATGAAATGTTTCCCCCAAGATTTTATGTTTCGGCTTACCCTTGTTGAATGGCAAAATATCCGGTCACAGGTTGTTACCGCATATGAACCCCCCAATATTCTAAGGTCACAAAATGTGACCACATTCCAAAGCAGGCGAAATACCAATGTTACTCCCTATGCTTTCACAGAACAAGGTGTAGCGATGTTAAGCGGGATACTCAATTCTGATAAGGCGATAAATATGAATATTGCTATTATGAGAGCCTTTGTAGAAATAAGAAGAATTCTTTTATATCAAAATGATCCGAAAGAACAACTAAGGCAGGTAAAAGAAAAATTGGGAGAACATGATGCCCAGTTAAATCAGACCTGCCTGCCGGCAGGCAGGTATACGATGCGATGGAAAACTTATTGGATGAAAAAGCCGCACAAAGAAAATGGAATGAAAGAGAAAGAATAGGATTTGAGAAGTGAGGCAGGAAAAAAGAAGTCAGAAGACAGTATTAAAGAATAAAGAAACAATAACTAACAATCAGCAACTAAAATATGGAAACACATGCCCAGCATCTGCATAAAGCTCCCGGCAAAAAATGGACACATTATCTCTTTGAATTTTTAATGTTATTTCTCGCTGTGTTCTGCGGTTTTCTTGCAGAAAACCAGCGCGAGAAAATGGTAGAGAATCGCCGAGAGAAAGAGTACATCGTATCTATGGTTGAGGATCTGAAAAATGATTCCGTTTTTCTAGCATTAAGTATCAACAAACTTATTCCTTATCATTTAGGCTGGCTGGATTCAACAGTACATTTATTCCAGGCGCCTGATCTGAAAGGTAAAGACAGGCTGATCTACCAGGCGTTCATGATCGGCACCGCATGGGCTTATAACTTTTACCCAACTGAACGAACTATATCCCAGTTGCATACTGAAGGCTTTCACCTGATCAGGAATAGGAATACAACCAATATCATCAGCCAGTTGGAGGCTCAATACAAAATATTCAACGTGCAAATAAGAACATTTGCAGAGAGTATGCAGAATGATATTGATCTTTCTGCTTCATCATTTGCGGACCGGGTCATTACAGATCAAATTAACGGCATTGCATTTCAAAATTTTTCAGACTCTGCTTCTGTTGAATTGAGATTGTCAGACATACCCGGATCAGCAACGATCAATGTTGAAAATAAAGAGAGCATCAAATCTTACATTGAGAAACTTAAGAAATACAGCTTTTATCTTCAATATGTCATCAAGGGTGGACAGGTTGCTTTATTACGAGAAATAAGTAAAGCGATGGATATTTTGAAAAAAGAATACAACCTGTAATGAATGAAGAGCAAAAAATAACGAATCAAGGGTCACGAGGCAGAAGTAAGGATCTGCCTGCAGACAGGTAAATTTATTTATTCTAAAATTTGTATCATGCGTTTCTGCTTTGTTTTGTTGTTCGTTTCTTTTTCCTTTTTTTCTTTTGCACAAATCGATCCTGACAAAAAAGCGGTGATTACTTCCGTTGAAAAGCATCAGCAGGAGTTGATTGATCTTAGTGATTCTATCTGGAAATATGCTGAAACAGCTTTGAAAGAATATAGATCATCAAAGGCACTTTCTGATTATGCGACCAAACAGGGATTTCGTGTAAAAACAAATGTTTCCGGAATGCCAACTGCATTTATCGCAGAATATGGTTCTGGAAAACCGATCATTGGAATTTTGGGTGAGTTTGATGCGCTGCCCGGTCTTTCACAAAAAGCGCAACCAACAAAGGAACCTCTGGAAGAGAATATGCCTGGGCATGGCTGTGGGCATAATATGTTTGGAGCAGGAAGTTTAGGTGCTGCAGTAGCGATCAAAGAATTAATGGCTGCTGGAAAATTAAAAGGCACCATTCGTTTTTACGGTACTCCTGCTGAAGAAGCTGTCGGAGGTAAAATTTATATGGCAAGAGATGGTTTGTTTAATGATCTCGATGTTTGTTTGGACTGGCACCCTGATTATGAGAACAAAGCTAATATGCAAAGTTCGCAGGCAATGGTCGATCTGTTGGTTTCTTTTCATGGAGTCAGTGCGCATGCCGCGGGGGATCCATGGAACGGGAAAAGTGCATTGGATGCTGCAGAATTATTTACAACAGGAGTAAACTTTTTGCGTGAGCATGTGAAGCCTACCGTTCGAATGCATTATGTTTATAAAGATGGAGGCAAGGTACCGAATGTAGTTCCTGACCAGGCATCGGTATGGATATGGCTTCGTGATTCTAAAAGAACAGGAGTGAAACTGGTACAAGACAGGGTAAGTGACATTGCAAAAGGAGCCGCCCTCATGGCCGGATGTACAACAGATACAAAGATTCAGTCCGGCGATTACGAACTATTAGTGAATGAAACCGGTGCAACTATTTTACAAAAAAACATGGAGATGATCGGATCCATAATTTATACACCGGAGGAAATCGAATTTGGAAAACAAATTCAAAAAGGAGCCGGAATGGAGCAAACCGGTTTGAAAGGAGAAATTAAACAATTGGAAAAAACAAAAGACGATCCTGAAGGGGGATCAACAGACGTGGGAGACATAAGCTGGATCGTTCCTGAGATCACATTGCTTGCAACAACGGCACCTTATGAAACACCCTGGCATTCATGGATGGTAGTTGCCTGCGGTGGAATGAGCATCGGGCATAAAGGAATGTTGTTTGCATCAAAAGCACTGGGTATCACAATGGTTGATCTTTTCGAAAATGGAGAGTTGCGGCAAAAGATCCGCAAAGAGTTTGAAGAAAAAAAAGGTAAAGAAGTTTGGAAGGCGATGTTGCCCGATGGCCCGCCACCTGTTGAGAAATAAAATGAATAAAGATCCGGCAATATCAGATTAAATCGCAGCTGCTTCAGATCATGTAAGTTGCTTCATCAGCACATCACCCAGCATATAGATCCTTGCTTTTTTTATAAATCCATTCTCCAGGTCATAGGTAATGCAGAGTGGAACATCGACCTCTTTGTTAGTAGGCTGCAATCCCGCAAACTCACCAATATGTCTGCCCCTGAAATCGGCTTCCAATACAGCTTTGTTTTCTGTGACAATTGTATTCTTTATAACAGCTTTTGCATCGAATGCCACGTGGTATATATAATGAAGCATACCGCCAATTTCCTCTCTTCCTTTGTATTCATCTTTTGTGCCCAAATTTATAAATACGGCATCGTCCGTTACATATTTTACATCATGCGTTTGAAAATAAGCCTGCATGTTTTCTTTTGCAATGGAAAGGACATCCTTTTCCAGAATCATTTCTTCCATAAATTTTTGTTTGAGGTTAAAAAATAAAATAGTTCCCTGGGCCGTAGACAAAAATCTCAGTCACATAGAAAAACTTTTTGAATAAATCATCAGGGAGTACTGAATTAAGAACGGGTTGCCAGTAAGAGGGAATACAATTTAGTAAGAGTGTTTGTAAAAACAATCATTAATAATTAATTATTTTTTGAATGCTTTCATCAAGTCTTGCCCTTGCCAAAAAATTATTTTCAAGTTCAGTTGAAAAAGGAATGGGAGTATCTAATGAAGCGCATCGCAAAACAGGCGCATCCAATAATTCAAAACAATGTTCACTGATCCATGCCGCAATTTCCCCGCCAATACCTCCGATCAATGTGTCTTCATGCAGGATCAGGACCCTTCCTGTTCTTTGCACCGCTTCACGGATCGAAAAATAATCCAGGGGTAATAAAGTTCTCAAATCTAAAATGTCAATAGAAATTTCAGGATGCTCCGCTGCATAGTCTTCGGCCCAATGAACAGCTGCACCATACGTGATGATGCCGATCTCATCACCTTCTCTTACATGTTTTGCTTTCCCGATTTCAATTTCATAATAATCTTCCGGAACAGGGCCGCTCACACTTCTGTACAGAGCTTTGTGTTCAAAATAGAGCACAGGGTTTGGGTCATTAATCGCTGCAACCAATAAGCCCTTAGCGTCAATTGGCGAGGATGGGTAAACAATTTTCAAGCCCGGTGTATGCACAAACCAGGCTTCGTTGCTTTGCGAATGAAATGGACCAGCACCCACTCCGGCGCCTGTCGGCATCCGGATTACGACATCTGCCTGCTGTCCCCAGCGATAATAAATTTTTGCAAGATTATTGATGATCTGATTGAAACCCATTGTTACAAAATCGGCGAATTGCATTTCCACCATGCTTTTAAATCCTTCGAGACTTAATCCCAGCGCAACACCAATAATTGCACTTTCGCAAAGCGGCGTATTTCTTACCCTGTTCTTTCCAAATTCCTTTACAAAGCCTTCCGTTATTTTAAATGCACCACCATATTCTGCAATATCCTGTCCCATTAAAATAAGATTGGAATGTTTGTGCATACTTTGATGCAGGCCTTCTTTGATTGCGTCGATAAACCGCAGATCGTGAGTGGTGAGTGGTGAGTGGTGAGTGGGTTTTGAATGATCAACGATTTGAACCTTGTGCCTTGTATCTTGTGCCTTTGCATAAACATCTTCCAGCTCTTCTTCACTATCTGCCTCAACAGGCTTTGCAGAAAACCCGATCTTTAATTCTTCTTCGATCTTTTCTTTGAATTCATTTTTGATCGACTCAACTTTTGCATCATCTAACAAACCGATTGACTTTACATATTCTTCATATTTAGTTACCGGGTCTTTTAATTGCCAGATCTCAAAAAGTTTTTGAGGAATATATTTTGTTCCGCTCGCTTCTTCGTGCCCGCGCATCCGGAAAGTAAGGCATTCTACTAAATAAGGTTTTTGATTTTGAATACAATATTCGCGAACACCTTTAATTGTATCATACACCGCTAAAATATTATTGCCATCGATCTGCACTCCTTCCATGCCATAGCCCCTGGCACGATCCACTAAACTGATACAACGATATTCTTCTTCCGTTGGCGTGCTTAGGGCATAGCCATTATTTTCAATTAAAAAGATCACAGGAAGATCCCAGACAGCAGCTACATTCAGCGCTTCATGAAAATCTCCTTCACTGGTACCTCCTTCGCCGGTGAAGGCAAGCGAAACTTTATCTGTCTTCCCGGCCTTGCTCCGCTGAATCTTCTGTGATGGCGCAGTAATCGTGTTTACCTTTTTTAATTTATTTGCCAGTGCTGTTCCGCCTGCAATAGCCAATTGCGGACCGAGATGCGAGATCATGCCGCAGATATGATGTTCCTGATTTCCAAAATGAAAACTTCTTTCTCTTCCTTTACTGTAACCTTCTTTACTGCCCTGCCATTGCATAAATAATTTGTTTAAGGGCATATTGCGGGTGGTAAAAACGCCGAGATTACGATGCAAGGGCATGATCCATTCGTCTTCTTCCAGTGCAAGTGTGGCACCCACAGCAATGGCTTCCTGCCCGATCCCACTAAACCATTTTGAAATTTTCCCCTGCCTGAGCAGCAACAACATTTTTTCTTCGATCATGCGGGGCCATAAAATGTTTCTGTAGAAATGTATCAGTTGTTCTCCGGATAGATTCTTTCGATCAAAATTCATGACGCGAATTTCACGCATTACCGGTAAAAACCGAAATCAGATAGTAGTTCAGTTTCATTTCACGTAAAATCGCAAAGAATCGCAAAGCAGCAAAGGGTTCCGGTTATGTTTGCGCCTTTGTATTTAATCTCAGCGTCATTGCGTGAAATCAGTTTTCAAAATGACCCAACTACCCGAAATCAGGAATCTGAAGGCTCATTCTTTTCCAATTCTTTATTAAAAACAGAAGTTAACAGAGAAAGGATGAGGCTGAATAAGAGTGCCCACCAAAAATTATCTATCCTGAACCCATTTACAATATTACTGGCTAACAGAACAATGATCGCATTGATCACAAAAAGAAACAAACCCAGTGTGAGGATAGTAGCAGGCAGGGTAAAAAGAATGAGAAGCGGTTTTATGAAAATATTAAGGACAGACAACACTACTGAGAAGATAAGTGCTGTAGCAAACGTGTCGACGTGAATTCCGGGTAGAAAGTTTGCCATCGCAAAAGAAATAATGGCCACAAATAAGATGCGAAAAATGAATTTCATCGTTTCATTCAGCAGTTATACCACCACCAATTCATAAAAGTCTTCCGGTTGAAGATATTTTTCAGCCAGTTGTTTTAGTTCTTCGGCAGTAATGGTTTTAATTGTATTGATAGAATTATAAAAATATTTTTCATCCAGGTTATTGAGAATAATATTTTTCCACCTTGCTATGACCTGGAACGGTCCGTCAAGATCACCCAAAATGCTACCCATCATGTAATTCCGGACCAAAAGTAATTCTTCATCGTCAACCAATTCGTCTCTTAGTTTCTGCATTTCATGATATATTTCTTTAATAGTAGCCTCACAAACATCCCGTCCCGCCTCAGTGCTGATCAGCCAGGCTGTCTGTTGAATATGATTCTGAATGAAACTATAAATTCCATAAGTATATCCCTTGTCTTCACGGATATTGCCCATGAGACGGGACCCGAAAAATCCCCCCAACAAACTATTTAATACCTGTACTTTTAGAAAATCCGGGTGATGGCGATTGGGAAAATGCCTGGCAATCCGGATCGCTCCCTGGACACCATTTGGATCATTACTGATCCTTTGTTTTTTTTCAGCGGCAGGATTTATTGAATAGTCAACCGTTTCAATTTTACTATTGGAAAGATCACCAAAATTTTTATTGAGTAACTCTTCCAGGTTTTCCGGGAGTTTGCCTGCGGTAAAAATGATAAATTTTCCCTGTTGATAATATTTTTTATAAAATTCAAGCAGCTGCTCTCTTGTCAACGCTTCATAATCTTCAAACCGGCTAAAGCGACCGTACGGATGTTGCTCTCCAAATAAATAGGCATCGATAAGCCTGTGCGCTACAAAATCACATTTCAGAAGATTTACCGATAAACGTTGCTGCATAATCTTTTTATAAGTGATCAATTCCTGTTCGGGAAAAATTGAATCAATGAGCATTTCCCGCACTACCGGTAAGAGTTCATGAATGTGTTTGGAAAGTGTATGCAGGGTTATAGTCGAGGTTTCATTATGAGCAGCCCTGTTAAGAAAAGCGCCATAGTATTCAAAATGCTCATTGATCTGGAATGCTGTTTTTGCCGAAGTTCCGTTCTTCAGCATAAAATTTGTAGCTGCAGCTACAAGATTTTTTTCTTCATACCAGTCGCCGGCATAATAGACGAGCTCAACCATCATCACTTC
>JBIOGV010000160.1:0-8130 GCA_044448365.1 Chitinophagales bacterium | reverse complement strand
GTGAACTATTTTATTGAAGATATCAGGCAAAAAGAACGTTTAAAACTGGAAGAAAAAAAAACCGATAAAACAAAACTCCTGGAGCAACTTCAAAAAGATCTGCAGCTGCCATCATTACCTGTACATATTGAATGTATCGACAACTCAAATTTCCAGGGAAGTTTCCCGGTGTCAGCTATGGTTTCGTTCAAAAATGGCCAACCCAGTAAAAAAGATTACAGGCACTTTAATATAAAAACCGTAGAAGGCATCAATGATTTTGCCTCGATGAAAGAAACCGTGCTGAGAAGGTATAAACGGGTGCTTACAGAAGATCAGACCTTTCCTCAACTTATAATAATTGATGGCGGCAAAGGCCAGTTAAATGCGGCGGTTGAAGCTTTAGAAGAATTAAACTCCATAGGTAAAGCAGTAGTTATTGGTCTTGCAAAAAATGAGGAAGAGATTTTTTATCCCGGTGATAAAGAATCGCTGAAACTTTCCTATAACAGCAATAGTCTTAAATTGATCCGGCGAATCCGGGATGAGGTACATCGCTTTGGCATTAGTTTTCATCGGCAAAAAAGAAGCAAAGGTACCTTTAAAAATGAGTTGGAAGAGATCAGGGGTATTGGAAAAAATACAGCTGAATTGTTACTCAGGAAATTCAAATCCGTTAATAACATTAAACAAAAAAAAGAAGAAGAATTATCGGGGTTGATTGGAAAAGCAAAAGCGAAAATCTTAAAAACTTATTTTAATAAAGAGCGCTATTAAAATAAAAGGGGCCCGGATAGAAATCCAGCCCCGTTTTTAAAATCCAATATCCTATGAAAAACCGTTACGAAAATACAACAATTCCCCAGATTTCCTATACCACGTTACGGTATTTTTTAAAAAATTAAGTTGTTAGCATTGAAAGTTTTAGCAATAAAAAAATCCCATACAGGATGGGATTTTTACGATAATAAATAATTTAGATCAATAAGACCAAAGATCCTGTTCGTAATTGAAGATCCTGTCTTTAATATTATCTCCTTCAAGTAAAGCAAGGATTGGATCTTTAATAGTTTGCCTGATATTTTTATTTCCGGGATTATCCAAAGTGGATTTAGTAATGTAACTGCTGAACATGCGACTCTCAAAAAGTTCTTCCCATGTCATGCGGCCCATACCCATATTCTTGGGATTATATACTTCATATTTTGCCAGCAATGGACGCATATCAGGATAATACACCCAAAACATTGCAGAGCTATTGGGTCTTTCCTGGCCGTTGGGAAAATATTCTGTTTTTAAAGGAGCAATTCCCAATATGCGAACAAACATACGGCTCGCCTCCTTGTCAAATATCCATTCTTCTTTTATCCTGATCTTTGCCACACTTTTCGGATCAAAGCTGGATTTTGTTACAACATAGCGTATTATTTTGGTTGGATCATTGGGATCAGTTTGAGCTACAGTATCTGCAGTTCCTGTTGTCATTTGATCAATTTCAGCCAGCGATCTAGGAGTGGTAAAACGATCGTCACTAAAGGCTGTGATTTCACCGGTCTTTATTGCTTTCAGTAACATATCAACGAATACCTGGCTCCCATTATCGTCCTGCGCTGCATATCTGAAAACCTGGTTCATCTTTTCCCGAAGATCAATTTCACGCCAAACCTTTTCTGAAAAAAGTGCGTCATCCCAGCGAAGATGTTCATAAGGCAGAGGAGTTCTTTCGAGAACACTGCTTTTATTAGTAGCATTATCATTCCTCAACGATTTTTTTACAACAGTATCAGCCAGGCCCGAAGAATCAACAACAATTGGAATATTTCCATAAGGATTATAACCGGATGGTTGTTGATTATTGTTTGTGCTTTGCTGCTGATTTGGATTTTGAGTTTGCTGTTGGTTATTACCTCTTTTCTTTCCTGTGCGTTGCGCATGTGTGTTCAGCACAACAAAAACACCAACCAGCAAAAACAATCCAATTTTGATAATGCTTTTCATCTTCAGATAATTTATTTAATATAGTAAACAAGTGACGGAAGTTTTTTTGTTTGTCCGTCCGGACCTATTGCCCTGATATCATCAACCGTAACAGTTCTTCCCGCAGCCAGGTTCTTGATCATCGTTGTAGCTTTCGGACTCCAAAGATTACCAGTACAAGGTGCTTCCTCAATATCGCCTTCGGCGTTATCAGCAGTAAGTGTGAAACTTGTAACTGCATATTTTAATTCAAAAGGAAAATCTTTTATATAAGCTCCCACACCCGTTTGAGCACGGAATTGGCCTGCGGTCATATTATCACCGCTCTCAGCACCACCTACAGTTGCAACAGGTCTTGGAATCGTGCGGGTGCGGAATTGCGACTTACCAGCCACCTTCCCTTTTACTGAAACTGCTATATAACATTCGTCAGTAACACTATTTACACGAACAATATAATGTCCACCGCCAAGTGATTTAATATTTCCATTCCCGCCTGTAATTGAAACGTCCTGTACTTCACTACCACCACCAGTGGTCGATATCGAAACTGGATTATCAACTCCTATATAAAGAACGTTCATTTTGTCAAGAGCAATTGAAGCTGCAGACTGGCCAACTGTATACTCAATCGGTTTGGTAACTGTTTGTAATTTACCCTCCTGGTCAGTAAAACTAACGGAAACATTTATGGCATGTTTCCCAAGTGTTGAAGCGGCAGTCATTTTACGATGTGCAGCACCATCAACATCCAAAGGAACATTCACTCCTTCGATATTAACTGTAGGAAGAGCTGCTTTACTAAAAGCGCCAACACCTGCAGTTATTTCCATTTCATCACCCGGCATCACATAACTTGAATTTGTTTCTGCAAACGCAGCGTACGTATCATACCGAACGGTCACTTCACCAACTTTATTATGACAAAATTGGGCTACGCGATTTTCAGAAGTTTTTACGTCCATCTGGAATTTGCTCAATATAGTAAGAGCAGCCACAGAAGGTACCATGTGAAAATAAGCTCCTTCCCATGTTTTACCTGATCTATTCCTGCTTGCGGGTTTTGTGAGATCTATAGGAAGAGTAAACTCAAACTCGTTTTTAATTGACGGATCTATTTCTAACAGATTCTTTTTATAATCAGTGAGCATTGCCAACAATTTCTTGCCCTGGCCTTTTTCGACCATGATACGGGTAGGAGTTTCCAGATTATCTTCTCTAAAGCTCTTACTAGGATCTTTATGATCACCGCCTGATTCATCAAGAATCCTGTCTTTTAAAGTCTGTATATAATCAAAAACTGGTTTGGTTAGACTTTGAGCTTGTTGTGCCTTGGGATACCATATTTGGGCCTTTGCAGCAGTTGTCGGATCAGACAACTTATCCAGCAAAGATTTCATAATTGTTCCCGTAGAGTGGTCTACGGTTTTATTGGTAATTTCCAGACTTCTATTAACCGTTTTGAAGGCATTCAGAATTTCATTTGATACATTCAGTGCTAACAATGCTGTTAACACCAGGTACATCATATTGATCATCTTTTGCCGTGGTTCACGAGGTAAAGCCATGACGATTTTTGGTTTTTACATTTAATAATGGTGACTATTCTTTTGGAAAAATCACGGATACGGATTCTATATAAACGAACCCAAATAAGACCTTAGTATACATTATGCACGACCCTGCATTGCACTGAGCATATTACCATAGATCTGGTTCAGTCGACCCAGGTTATTTGCCAGTATTGCTATTTGGTCATGTGCTTTCTTTGCATCGCCCACACTGCCTTCCATTGCCTGTGAAGCCTGAACTAAATTGCTGTAGAATTGGTTCATTGCTTTCAGGTGATTATTCGTATCCTGTAATTCCAGTTCATAAATTGTATTGAGCGAAGAAAGATTTTTTGTTAATATCTGCACCTGCTCATGGAACTGTTTGGTTCCTTCAGCAGCCGTATTCAAATGGTGAATACTGCCTGCAGCACCTACGTATGCATCTCTCATTTGTCCGAGAGCGAAAGTAGCTTCCTTTGTTTTCTCAGTGTAGTCGCTTGTAGCAGCCACCACATCACTGATATCCGTTATCCTGTCAACGGTAGTTCCGAGCTTTTTAAAATTTTCACTCAAACGTCCAAGATTTGCAGGAGTAATATCGGCTTCTTTAAGCATATCTTCCAGCTTGGTTAAAGCAGGATTTCCGGAGGCGCCCGGTAAAGTAAGCGGAGTTACTTCAAATTTTCCTGTACGTGCTCTTTCCACATCAGGATGTTCGTTGATGTTAGGAAAATATCTCTGCCAATGTGGTTCTTCGGGCGGAGGTACAAGAAATGCCATTACCATAAACACGGTGGTTTCAGACATTAATCCCACCATAATAGCAATATCAGCTCCCTGCCAGTGCAGGATTTTCATCATTGCAGCAAAGATCACCACAGCCGCAAAGAAGCTGAACAAGAAATTAAGAGTAACCTGGCCTTTTTGGGTTTTGAAAAAAATCATAGTAGGGTCGATTTATAGGTTATAAAAAAAATACAAGAATAATAACGGACAATCAATAAAATTGTCGCAAATAAAAAACGCTCGTTATATAGAAGTTATTATTTGCGACAGCTATTTATTTACGTCCTCTTGAAGAAGCAGCAGGCAAGTCAATCACACAACGGAATCCAATATAAGATTTAGCAGTGTCCTGGTACTCATAAGCACGGGTACCTGTCTGAAGATAATATCCTACATCTTTCCAGCTTCCACCGCGGATCACTTTACGTTTCATGCGGGGAGGATCATCATCTTTAGCATTCCAGCGAACATCAGGGTTCATATCATGCTGAAAATTGTAAGAACCTTCGTAATAGATTGAAGAAGTCCATTCTGCTACGTTACCAGCCATACAATACAAGCCAAAATCATTAGGCCAGTAAGCATCGGCCCGTACGGTGTAAAAACCACCATCTTCCGGATAATTACCGCGGCCAGGTTTGAAGTTTGCTAGTAAACAGCCTTTCTTATTTCTCAAATAATAGTTACCCCAGGGAAACATAGATTCTGCACGGCCACCTCTGGCAGCATATTCCCATTGAGCTTCGGTAGGCAGGCGGAAGTCAGATTCCTGGGCTCTTTTCTTTGATTCAAGAAATGAATTCAGATAATGTGTTCTCCAGTTACAAAATGCATCTGCCTGTTTCCAGGTTACACCCACAACAGGATAGTTGCCATAAGCCGGATGAGAGAAGTAGCGCTGAGTCATTGGCTCATTATAGGAATATGAAAAATCTCTTATCCAGACTAAAGTATCCGGATAGGCTTTAACCGGGAATCTTTCTATAAAAGTCGAACGGGGTTTGTTCTCATTTCCTCTTTGTGCAGCTTCTTTCAGATTAAATCTTTCAACCTGGTAAACTATTTTTGAAGCATCAATATCTTTTTTTCCGAAAATCCGATCATCAGGAGCAAGAAGCATATCTGACGTACCTAACAATTCAACAGTCTTGGGATCATCCCATTTTATCGTTCTCATTTTTGCCCAGTCAACCCATTCATTTCCTTCTTTATCAGCTTTTACATACTGTATTTTTTTGGCAATAACCGAATCTCTCGTCCAGAATACAAATTGACGATATTCATTGTTTGTAATTTCTGTGGCATCCATCCAAAAACCACTAATAGAAACTGAGCGATTACGGGCACTGAATGCATAAGCGATGTCTTCATCACTCGGACCCATGTGGAAGGTACCTTGTGGAATATAAACCATGCCCGGAGGTTTTGGTAATACATACCGGTTGCCAGGTGCTACTCCGTGCAGCTGCCCGTCATTCGGAAGTGTGCTTCCGCCTTTATTTTTCTTTCCAAGAATTCCGCAGCCTGATAGCATTATAACAGCTAAGAGAACTGCGAGAGCGTGGTAATGGCTTTTCGTTTTCATACTCTGAGGTATTGGACAAATATAAAGTTTTGAATCAAACAGGACCACAAGGTTATAATTTATTTTTTTAAAAATAAAAGTTGTTTTACGAAGTAAAATTTCTAACGTTTTATTATGAATATTATTGCGTTATCCATCAATTTTTGTTCCTCTAATTGATGAGTTTAAGCAGCTCATTTACCCCTGAAACCGGTTTTAAACAGGAATAAGACCTGCACAAGTAAATTAATGCCGTTTCCGTTGCCGGCTTTCCCATCAGCAACGGCAATTTTTCATTATTTATTGTAGAAAATACAAATACTTTGTGTGGAATAAATTCAGCCAGTACCTGTTTTGCCAGATTATCTGAGTTTTTCCCCACTAAGGCTATTTCTTTAGTACCCAGGATCATTTCCATCCATAAGTTTATCCAAATTCCAAAAGAGGATGGGTAGCGAATGACAGCATTACTTAAAGAAGTTACCATTTCCTCAGATCTCTTTCTCCATCCAGGAATGTCAAGAAGTATAGAAAGCTGGTATATGTTATAAGCCATCGTTGCATTCCCGGAAGGGGTTGCTCCATCGTATATTTCTTTTTTCCTGAGAATTACGTCCCCTTGTTTTATATCCGTAAAATAGAACAAGCTGGTTTCTCCATCACTGAAATTTTTTAGTACATATTCGGAAATTTCTTTGGCTTTATTCAGCCACACAATACTCCCGGTAATTTCCTGCAAATGCAAAAGAGCCTGGATGATAAAAGCATAATCATCCAAAAAAGCAAAGCTTTTTGTTTCATTATTTTTCCATGTGTGCTGGAAATGATCTTCATTGGTTTTTTTAAAATGCAACAGCAAAAATTGCATGTTGTGAATTGCCAGTTGACGGTAGTCATCTTTCCCCGTTGCCGCAAACGCCTTGCTGCAGGCAGTATTCATTAAGGCATTCCAGCCTAAAATGGTTTTATCATCAAGTGCAGGTCGTATTCTTTTGTTTCTTTCATCAAGCAAAACAGGTTTGGATTTTTTGATGATAGCTTCCAATTCACCAGTTGAAATATTTTTTTCGCGTGCAAATTTTTCGTGAGATTTTTTAATTTGCAGAATTGATTCCCCCTCCCACCCCGCCTGTTCGGCAGGCAGGTTTCCTTTTTGCTTGATATCAAAAAATTCGCAAAAAATCCCCGCATCTTCACCAAGTATTTTTCTTGCGTTTTCATATTGCCATAGATAATATTTGCCTTCTTTCCCTTCACTGTCCGCATCGAGCGCTGAATAAAAACTACCTGCAGGATGCATTAATTCCCGTTGAACAAAGCCGATTGTTTCATCGATCACTTCTTTATATCGATCTTTTTTTGTCAACTGGTATGCTTCAGAAAGAATAGATACCAGTAGGGCATTATCATAAAGCATTTTTTCAAAATGGGGTACCTTCCATTCAACATCGGTAGAATAGCGGGAAAAGCCACCACCCAACTGATCATAAATACCTCCTTCGATCATTTTATCAAGGCTTAGACAAGCCTGTTTGAATGCTTCTTCATTCTTCGTTCCATAATAATAGCGGAGCAAAAACTGGATCAAAAAAGTCTGGGGGAATTTAGGCGCTCTTCCAAACCCGCCCCATTCTTTATCGGCGGATTTCATGAGAGTTTGAAATGCCTCATCCATTTTTTCTTTGGAAAAAATATTTATTGCGGTGTCTGATTGCTGCAGCGCGGTAGAATTGGATTGTATTAAATATTCAGTGAGATTTTCTGCCTGTGAATTTATTTCATTTCGTTTTTCATGAAAAGTATTGGAAACAGAAAGTAAAACTTCCCTCCACGATGAACGATTGAATGCTCGACGAGGCGGAAAATAAGTGCCCCCGTAAAATGGTTTTGCTTCAGGTGTGAGAAAAACATGTAAGGGCCAGCCACCGCTGCCTGTCATGGCCTGCACAGCATCCATATAAATATGATCCAGGTCCGGTCTTTCTTCCCGGTCAATCTTAATGTTTATGAAATGTTCATTCATAAGAGCGGCTGTTTCCTCATTTTCAAAACTTTCTTTTTCCATCACGTGACACCAGTGGCAGGCAGAATAACCAATGCTTATTAAAATCGGCTTGTCTTCTTGTTTTGCTTTTTGCAATGCTTCATCTCCCCATTGATACCAGTCAACAGGATTGTGTGCATGCTGAAGAAGATACGGACTCGTTTCATTTATTAATCGATTGGCCATAAATTAAATCCCGAAGCGAATTTCGTAAGAATAGAGAACTT
>JBIOGV010000159.1:0-8153 GCA_044448365.1 Chitinophagales bacterium | reverse complement strand
GCATTGATGTTGAGTCAAAGACGCTTATGAGTGAAGTAAAAAGTATTGTGATTGCACGGAAACATAAAGCTTTGCAGCCTGAGACAAAAGCACACAAAGAATTTCTTAAGGCCTATTTTGAGAAGACAAAAAACTTGAAAGAAAAATATCCTTTTCTGAATTTAAGCGAAGAAATAAATTATTTTTTGGAGAATTAATATAGCCTACCTGCTGCTTGCTACTTCCAGCCTGGCAATTTTATAAACATTTTTCTGATAATATTTTTCTCCCGGTCTTAAGACAGTGTTTGGAAATTTGGGAATATTGATTGCATTGGGATGCTTTTGTGTTTCCAGACAAAGACCGGAATAGGGCCCGTATTCAGTACTATTTTTCCCTTTAATTTTTGGAAACCCCTGCCCGGTATATAGATGAACCAATGGTTCTGTCGTTAACACCTGCAATCTCAATCCTGATTTTTTTGATAATACTTCTGCAACAGTTGAAAGTTGATCTTCTTTTTTTTCGACCACAAAACTTTGATCGTAACCTCCGTTTATCCTTTCATCTATAAATTCAAACTGTCTGAAATCATATTTTGTGTTATCCACAGCAATATAATTTCCGGTCGTAACAAGATTTTCATCCTGTTCAAGAATTTTGTCTGAATAGATTTTTACTTCATGATCATGGATCGTTCCCTCACCATTATTCAAATTAAAATAACTGTGCTGAGTAAGATTGACGGCAGTCGGCCGGTCACAGCTCGCGGTATATTCATAGATCAGGTCATTCTCGTCATTTAACTCAAAACAAATAGTTACCTCAAGATTGCCCGGGAAACCTTCTTCTCCGTCAGGACTGTTATATTTCATCTGAAGAATATTGCATTTTTCATCAAATGAAACAAAGTCCCAGACTTTCTTATCAAAGCCTTCAAGACCTCCGTGTAATTGTTCGTTGCCCCAGTTTTTTGAAACAGAGAACTCTTTATCATCAATTCTGAACGAGGCATTCTTGATCCGGTTTGCGTATCGGCCAATCGCCGCACCCATGAAAGGATAGACTTTCAAATAATCCGCATTCAGATAATCATGCACATTTTCAAATCCAAGGACGATATCATTCGCTGTTTTATCCGGCATAAAAATTTTATATGCCATGATAATAGCGCCATAGTTAGTAATTAAAACTTCAGTTTTGTTTATATTGCACAGCCTGTACAAATAAACGTCTTTACCTGATGGATGAGTAAAACAAGATTGACCAGCTTTTTCCATAATCACGAATTTAAAATACAATGGTTGATATCAAAGAAGAATTTCAAAAACGCTTTCAAAAAAAACCGGAACATATTTTTTTTAGCCCGGGCAGGGTAAACTTAATCGGCGAGCACATTGATTACAACGGCGGCAAGGTAATGCCCTGTGCCATCAGCCTGGGAACATACCTCGCGGTTTCAAAAAATGCAGACAAAGTTTTTCGGTTTCAATGTCTCAATTTTCCTGAGACAGCCGAACTGCATTTGCAAAACTCGTATTCCAAGACCGGGAAAGAATGGTTCAATTTTCCACTTGGGATTATTGATTATGTCATCAGGGAAGGACATTCGATCTCAGGACTTGATATGCTGGTTTACGGAAATTTACCGATAGGCGCCGGGCTTTCCTCTTCAGCATCCATTGAAGTACTGACGGCATATGCCTTAAGCGAATTGTTTCAATTGAATATTTCCCGGCTTGATATTGCAATCCTTTCAAAAAAAGTGGAGAATGAATTTATTGGCATGAATTGCGGCATTATGGATCAGTTTGCAGTAACATTTGGCAAAAAGCATAAAGCTATTTTATTGAATTGCGACACGCTTGACTATGATTTGCTTCCATTCGAAATAAATGACTATGTTCTTGCGATCATCAATACAAATAAATCCAGGAAGCTAACCGACTCGAAATACAATGAGCGGTTTGCGGAATGTGGTGTTGTGCTGAAAGCATTAAAAAAGGAAATCGAGGCAAAAAATCTATGTGATGTATCCCTTCAAGATTTCCATTCTCATAAACATTTAATTAATGACGCTGTTTTGGAGAAAAGGGCACTGCATGTTATTTCTGAGAATTTTCGGGTTAATGAGGCTGCGAAAGTTTTGAAAGCTGGTGAATTGGAAGAATTTGGACGGTTGATGTACGAATCACACTTGTCATTGAAAGAACTATACGAAGTTTCGGGGACGGAATTAGATGCAATTGTTGAATTTTGTAAAACTTATGATGGTTGCATTGGTGCCCGCATGACCGGTGCCGGTTTCGGTGGTTGTGCTATTGCATTGGTAAGAAAAGAAAAAATGGATCATTTTACAGAGGGGTTGACAGCATATTACAAAAGCAGGATTGGTTATGATCCGACAGTATTTGCTTCAGAAATTGGAGATGGAGTGAGGGAAGTTTTTTGACTTTTTAATTTTGACTTTTTTAATGCATTCTGTCACCACGAAGGGTTAGTTGCTGCATAATGCCAGCTTCGAAGACCAACCATTGTTTCCACCTTTTCCTTACTTTTTCTTTATCAATATAGGTTTCAGCCAGTTCAATAAATAAAGTATAGTGTCCAGCCTCGCTTTCCATAAAGCGGCGATAGAAATTCCGCAGATATTCATCATCGAGTCCTTCGCTTAATCGTTTAAAACGTTCACAGCTTCTGGCTTCAATCAATGCGCAGATCAGAAGTTTATCCAGCATCCTGTCTTCTTCACTACCGCCTTTCGTTTCAAATTTCAACAATTCATTTACGTATTCATCTCTTCGTTGCTTTCCCAATTTTAGATTTCTCTTCTGCAATTCTGCAAGCACTAAACGGAAATGCCCCCATTCTTCAGTAACAATAGGAGAAAGTTCATCGACGATTTTCTCTTTATCGCTATACCGCTGAATGATGGAAATGCAGGAAGTGGCTGCTTTCTGCTCACAATAAGCATGGTCGGTTAATATATTTTCCAATGATCTTTCTGCGAGGTTTACCCAGCGCGGATCAGTAGGTAATTGCAATCCCAGAATGTTTTTTGTATCCTGTGAAAGTTCCATACAACAAAACTAAGGGTTCTGGTTGCCAGTTGCTGGTTGCTTGTTTTTTCAAAGCCTCTTTTGGTGTGGCATCTTATGAATTAAATTAACCAGTTACTGTTGACCAGGGACAAGAAACCAGCAACTAAAAAGGCTTTGCCATTAAGCCCGTAAGCCTTACCTTTGCCGCCACAAATAATAGGATACGAATCGGATGAATTTTTAAAAAAAACAAAGATGCCATTAACAAAAGAAAAAAAATCAACAATTTTCACTGACTTCGGTGGTAAGAATACAAACACCGGCTCAATTGAGGGGCAAATAGCTTTATTGACGGAGCGAATTGCCCAGATATCAAATCATTTACAGGAAAATAAAAAAGATTTTTCCACTCATCGCGGCCTGATGCTGCTTGTCGGTAAGCGCAAGAGTTTACTGAACTATCTGCAAAAGCGCAACCTGACCGGTTACCGCCAATTGATCGAGAAACTCGGAATAAGAAAGTAGGCCCGCCTGAATCCTCCCACAGGGAGGACTTTTAGTTTCTGCTCATTGCTTAATATTCTCTTTCAAATATTCTGAGTGATGATAAGAACTTACAAGAGTCCGCCTGAGGCGGGACAGAAGCTAAATAGTGGCAATAAGCCGGGTCAATAATTTTCTAATTCCCATTTTTTTACTCACTAACTCCAATTATAAATTCAATCTATGCTTACACAACCAATTCGTAAAACTTTTGATATAAGTGATGACAGACAGATAACGATTGAAACGGGCCGCCTTGCCCGCCAGGCCGATGGTTCAGTTACTGTAACCATGGGTAATAGTATTTTACTGGCAACTGTAGTTGCATCCAATGAACCAAGAGAGGGCCAGGATTTTTTCCCTCTGACAGTGGATTACCAGGAAAAATTTGCTTCCGCCGGCCGTATACCCGGATCATTCTTTAAAAGAGAAGGAAGACTTAGCGATTATGAAGTATTGATCAGCCGTTTGATTGATCGTGCCCTTCGTCCGTTATTCCCTGAAGATTATTTATGTGATGTGCAGGTGCTGATAACACTTATTTCGAGCGATAATGAAATCATGCCCGATGCAATGGCTTGTCTCGCAGCTTCTGCTGCACTGGCTGTTTCCGATATTCCCATACAGGAAATCATTTCAGAAGTAAGAGTGGCAAGAATTGATGGTAAGTTTAAAGTAAACCCCACCAGGACCGAATTAGCCAATGCCGATCTTGAATTCATGATCGCTGCTACTGAAAAAAATATCATGATGGTAGAGGGAGAAGCATCTGAATGCAATGAAGAAGATCTTATACAGGCCCTGGAAATTGCACATGATGCAATTCGTGTTCAGATAAAAGCTCAAAAGGAACTTAGAGAAATGGTGGGTTCAAAGGCAAAACGTGAATACAAAAAACCTGAACAAAATGAAGAACTAAAGGCAAAAGTGAATTCTTTTACTCAATCAAAGATCTACGAAATTTCGAAGAGTGCATTAAGTAAACATGATCGTAGTGATAAATTTGACGAGATCAAGGAAGCTTTAATAGAATGGCTGAAGAAAGAATACACTGTTGCTGAAGGAGAAGAGTTGGATCCGGGTATTGAAAAGCTGGCCAGGAAATACTATCATGATGAACAATATTATGTGGTTCGGGATATGATCTTAGGTGACAGAGTTCGTTTGGATGGGAGGGGCCTGGAAGATGTGCGTCCCCTGGATATGGAAGTGGATGTATTGCCATCACCACATGGCTCGGCATTGTTTACAAGAGGAGAGACACAATCATTGACGACGGTTACACTTGGAACACCACTTGATGAATTATTGGTTGAAAGTGCTGCTACTTCCGAATATTCGAAATTCATTTTGCATTATAATTTTCCCCCTTTTTCAACCGGTGAAGTGAAACCGATGCGGGGTCCGGGCCGGAGGGAAGTTGGTCATGGAAATCTTGCCATGCGCTCATTGAGACAAATGATGCCGGGTGGCGATTTTGCTTATACTGTAAGGGTGGTGAGTGATATTCTTGAATCGAATGGTTCATCATCCATGGCAACTGTTTGTGCCGGTTCACTGGCATTGATGGATGCAGGTGTTCCCATTCCGAAACATGTATCAGGTGTGGCTATGGGCCTGATAACAAAAGACGGAAAATTTGCTGTGCTTACAGATATTTTGGGCGATGAAGATCATTTGGGCGATATGGATTTTAAAGTAACAGGAACAAGGGATGGGATTTGTGGTGTGCAAATGGATATAAAGGTGGACGGCTTACCTATGGATGTAATGAGACAAGCATTGGAACAAGCCAGGAGAGGTCGTTTACATATTCTTGATGCCATGTACAATTGTATGGCAGAAGCGAGGAGTGAAGTAAAGCCACATGCACCAAGGATGGTGAAAATGTTTATCGACAGGGAATTTATTGGCGCTGTAATCGGACCTGGCGGAAAAGTAATCCAGGAAATGCAGAGGGAAACAGGAACTACAATCAATATTGAAGAGAAAAATAACATGGGTGAAGTAAGTGTGTTCGGAACAAATAAGGAAGGAGTAGAAAGAGCGGAACAATGGATCAAGGGAATTGTAGCTGTTCCTGTTGTTGGGGATGTGTATGAAGCCACCGTAAAATCCATTATGCCTTTCGGCGCCTTTGTTGAGTTCCTTCCGGGTAAACAGGGCCTGGTTCATATTTCAGAAGTAAGTTGGAAGCGTTTGGAAACTTTGGAAGGCATATTAAAAGAAGGCGATAAAGTGAAAGTGAAATTAATTGGCACTGATCCCAAATCGGGAAAATTCAAATTGTCAAGAAAGGTTTTATTGCCCAAACCTGAAAGACAGGATAGTAGGCCACAGGATAAACCAGCAGGAAGTTAAATTATCTGATCCCGCCAAAGGCGGGGTTTTGGTGATGCCAGACTATATAAAAATAGAATTTGAATTTTTAAATGAGCAGCAAAAGGAAATAATAATTGCTTTACTATCCGAAATGAATTATGAGGGCTTTGAAGAAGTGAGCGATTTATTGAGAGCCTATATTTCTACAACCCTTTTTGATGAGAAAGAATTAAAAACTTTCGCAAGCCGATACAACCTTTCTTTTACTTCTGGAATAATTAAGAATAGGAATTGGAATAAAGAATGGGAATCCAATTTTCACCCGGTTATTATTCATCATCCGGCCAATGATCTTCCCTATGTTGGAATTCGGGCTGATTTTCATCAGCCCATTAAAAATGTAGAACACGAAATTGTCATTACTCCAAAAATGAGTTTTGGAACTGGCCATCATGCCACAACATCAATGATGATCGAAATGATGAGCGAATTGGACTTTTCAGGGAAAAGAGTTTTGGATTTTGGTACGGGAACAGGTATTCTTGCCATTTTCGCAGAAAAATTGGGAGCAACAGAAATTGTAGCCATTGATAATGACGATCAAAGCATTGACAATGCTGCTGAAAATTTTCGATCAAATAATTGTCAAAGAATCTCGTTATTAAAAGCATCTTCAGCAAAGAGTAATTGTGAAGTTGACATTATTCTTGCTAATATAATAAAAGTGGTAATCATTGAAAATTTACCTGTGTTTGCTGAACAATTGGATACCCATGGAAGAATTCTTTTGAGCGGGCTTTTGAAAGATGATGAACAGGAAATTCTGAAAACAGCGGGGAGATATAATTTATATCAAATCAAGAAAATTGAAGATGACAACTGGATATGCCTGCAAATGAGGTGTAAATCAAGTGTTATTTCATAATTAAATTAAGGTTATTAAAAACCGGAATTATTACTAATTTTGCGTTCCAGCTTTAACCAGGGTTCTATGAACGAGCTACTCATTATCGTTCTTGCTTATTTGATTGGCAGCATTCCTACATCGGTTTGGGTCAGTAAGTATTTCTTTGATTTTGATATACGTGATTATGGTAGCGGCAATGCAGGTGCTACCAACACTTATCGTGTTCTTGGACCCACCTGGGGTACCTTGGTAATGATCATTGATGTATTAAAGGGTATTATTGCCGTTAAATTAGCCTTGTTGCTTCCGGGTTATGTCGATAGCGAAACACGTTTTATCAATCTTCAAATTGGTCTTGGTCTTGCAGCAGTGGTTGGTCATATTTTCCCTATTTGGGCAGAGTTTCGGGGAGGCAAAGGTATTGCTACACTTTTCGGAATGGTGCTGGGTATTCAACCTATTGTTGCTGTTTGTTGTGTTGGAGTTTTTCTTTTAGTTCTGTATCTCACTCGTTTTGTTTCTTTAAGTTCTATTCTTGCAAGTATTGCTTTCCCCGTTTTTATACTTGTTATTTTTAACGAACCCGAACATTTATACAGGATCTTTGCCATTGCTGTTGGCTTGCTGGTACTGCTTACTCATCAAAAAAATATTGGCCGTTTGCTAAAAGGCAGTGAAAGCAAAGTTCCGATCTTTAAGGGCCGCGACCGTCGCCGTCAGCGTCGTCGCTCTTCATCTCATCATTAGCGTTTAGTTTTCAACTTAACTTTACATCGGGTTTGTTTGGAATAAAAACACGAAATGTTTTTTTGGGGCCTGCGGTATCGCTGCTCAGATGGGAGTATTGTTGCCGTTTTCACGTAAGCATGAGTTGGAGGCGAATCGTTGGTGATTAAATTGGCCCCATGACGGATACGACCCACAAGCAGCAATTCCTTTGTGGAAAAGGATGGAAAAAGCTGTCGCGGGGCGCGGCCTCCTGAGTTTTTAACACTCACCTTCGGAAGGTAAGAGAATTGATCAATTAAGAAATAGATGCCGGAAGCATTGAATTTTTATAAGCCTGATCAGGGTTAAACAAGGTTATTTAAGCCAAAAACAAATCAATAACTTTCTTTATCGGTTTCTTTTTCTGAAAAATGTTTCAACCTGAACCAGATTTTCGTACCTTTGCGGCTCCTACTTTGTGAACGCGGCAATAGGTTTGCAAGCCAGGACCGATTGCTGATAACACTTTAAAAATTCTTTCAAAGTATGTCACAAACGTTATTTGAAAAACTCGAATTCACAGACGAAAAAAATCTTTTAATTCAGGGTCTGCCTTCCTCCATCGAAAAGCAGTTTTGTAAACTCTCTTTTGC
>JBIOGV010000158.1:0-8191 GCA_044448365.1 Chitinophagales bacterium | reverse complement strand
TACCAGGTTACTGCCAGTATCGGTCATTGCTCTGCTACCGGTAATGTAACTGTAAAAGCTATTCCCTATCCTATTGCTGATGCAGGCCCTGATACAATTATTTGTTATGGTACTCCTGTACAATTACTCGCAAGCATAGTGGCTTCATCATTTACCTGGTCTCCAGGCGGCTCATTAAGCAACCCGTTTGTTCTAAATCCGGTTGCAAAGCCCAGGCAGACCACCACCTATGTACTTACAGTTACCGATACGCTGGGATGTCCAAAACCTGTAAAGGATACTGTGACAGTAATAGTTCTTCCAAAAATAAATGCATTTGCAGGGAATGATACAGCAGTCGTTGTTGGGCAACCATTGCATTTTAACGCGACCGGAGGTATAAATTATTTATGGTCTCCTGTATTTTCATTGGACGATCCGGGCATACCCAATCCTACAGGCGTATATGACGGAAGTATTGATAGTATCCGTTACCGTGTATTAGTAAGCAATCAGCAAAATTGTGTAGATTCTGCATTTATAACAGTAAAAGTATTTAAAACGAATCCGCAGATCTTTGTACCTACTGCGTTTAGTCCAAATGGCGATGGTGTAAATGATATCTTCAAACCGATTGGTGTAGGAATAAAAAATATAGAATACTTCCGGATTTATAATCGCTGGGGACAATTGGTATTCAGCACCAGTATCACTGGACAGGGATGGGATGGGAAAATTGGCGGCAAATTGCAGGGGAGCAATAGTTTTGTATGGATAGTCAAAGGAATTGACTACCTGGATCGGCCTTTCTTCAAAAAGGGAACAGTTACCCTGATAAGATGATCTCAATTTGAATCTCCTTACCCGGGAAGACAACCCAACAGAAAAATTCCCGTTTCTATTATGGGATAATAATCTTTCTCTCGCGGTAGAAAATTTCAGATTTAGATTTGCAATATTGTTGTCGGCCTGGTATCATTCTGAATTTTCAACTCAATAAATTTTATTATGCCCAAAATTGTTTTTATAACCGGCGCTACTTCAGGTTTTGGAAGAGCTTGTGCGGAAAAATTTGCCTCGGAAGGCTATGATCTGATTCTTAATGGAAGAAGAGAAGAGCGATTGACAGAAATAAAATCGGAGCTCGAAAAAAAGTTCAACATTGCTATTTTTTTATTGCCTTTTGATGTCAGGGAACGTGAAAATGTTTTTAAAATCATTCAACATATCCCCGGGTCCTGGCAAAGTATTGATGTTCTCATTAATAATGCCGGCCTCGCTCTTGGACGCGATTATTTTGATGAGGCTGATATAGACGACTGGGATGTTATGATCGATACGAATGTAAAGGGTTTGTTGTATGTGAGCAGGGCAGTAATTCCCTTTATGATCAGCCATGGAAAGGGACAGATCATCAATCTTGGATCGATTGCAGGCAATGAAGTATATGAAAAGGGCAATGTGTATTGTGGTAGCAAATTTGCGGTAGATGCAATTAGTCAATCGATGAGAATAGATCTTTTAAGACATGGTATTAAAGTCACCAACATTCAGCCGGGGGCTGCTGAAACTGAGTTTGGAATTGTGAGATTTAAAGGCGATGAAGCTGTTGCAAAGCAGGTTTATGCCGGAATTAAGCCCCTGGCTGCGGAAGATGTGGCGGATATCATTTATTATACCACTACACTTCCACCCCATGTTTGCATCAACGAAATTGTCGTAACCTGTACGCAACAGGCCAGCGCAATTTATTTTAATAGAAAATAGACCATGCTTTTTTCAGGCTTATGCCGTAGCTGTCCTTAGAAAAACTACTTATATGGGTAAAAACCAGGTTCTATAATTTATTATTGAGAATTGTTAGTATTAAATTTATGATACTGTTCCGATTCTATTTAAAGACCCTTATGATCAAGCCGTACCTGTTTCTTGGAATATCCCTATTGTTATGCTCTGCACTATTTGCCCAGAGTGATGTTGTCAAAATTCAGTCCTGCAGCAATGCTCTCATTCAGCATGAGGTTGATAGCCTGAAAACATTTTATAACAAAGATGGCTTTATATTATTGAAAGAAGCCTCCGTTGCAATGGAAAGCGAATACGAACTCCCGGTGGTGGTTCCCCTGACACAAGGCAGCTGGTATCAATTTGTTTTTGTTGGTGATTATACATCGAAGTTATATGAAGTGAGGATGTATGACTGGGAAGAAAAGATGGTTGTATATCAGAAAAAGCAATGGGGTGATATTGATGGAAATATTATTTCATACTCATACATACCAAAATTTTCTGAATATCATATGATGAAGCCTGTACAGGTAAACAAGCAAAAGAAGAATAATTTATGCGGATATGTATTGCTTTTTAAGAAAACAAAACAAGACGATACTTCCTCTATAACAGGGAGATAATAATCCAAAAATCCAAAATTATACTTGCAAAAAAGAGTTCCTTCGGAGCTCTTTTTTTATTTAAATATTTACGAACAGGAAATTTGAAATCCTAACCCGGTGACAAATTTGGGTCAAAGATTTTTTATGCCAGACAATGATATTACTGCGCTAACGAAATTCGTATTTGCAACCCGGCTCTTGTATTGGTAACAGGTGCCGTGGTGGCTATTTTAGGTATCACTTTATTTTGTTCAAAATAAAATTTCAAATTCACCCGCTTATTCAGAACATAATCTATAGAAGGTGAAATGCGGACCACTTTCTGCCCGGCGGTTCCGAATGCCGTATTCTGATCAAGCTTGCTGTTTGCCGTCGCATCATCACGCAGACTGAAGTTAAAAGTGAAAGTAACATCATTGTCCAGTTTCATTCCATTTTTACCAATCTTAATATTTTTAATGATCGGCAACGCTTTTTTTCGCCAGTTGACACCTATCGTAACTTCGGTAGAACGGGTTTCTGCCAATTGGTAGTCGATCAAACTTAAACTCAGCGTTCTTGATTTCTTGTATTCAAAATTTGTCGATAACTGATTTACAAAAGTTATATCAAGCCCGATCAATGGATTGAATTCTTCGGTGATCGTGACATTGGGTATAAGGAAATAAGGAACATAGTTATGAGTGGTAGTATCAATAAATTCAGGGTATCCAACATGAAACGGATCACCAAAAAGTAATGCGGTGTTGAAACTATTCATACTTAAATTACTCTGGTAGCCATGCCTGAGGGTAAAATTGGTAAATATTTTTTGCAATCCTTTTATTTTAGAAAGACCATTATAGGTAATATTCCAGTTAGGTCTGGGTAATATTCCCCCGAATGGATTTGACTGCAGTTTAGCATTTGTGTTTTTTATAAGAGCTATACTCAGTGGATCTTTGTTAGTATAGGCTGCAAGAAATGCCGGGATTACTACATCCTGGGCATAACGGCCATAGCCTGCATAATAAACGGGATCATTAGGAAAAGAGCCGCCGGAGGAATATGGATTTTTTGCGTTCAGTCTTTGCGATAAGATAGTCCTGTTCGCTTCGAATTGTTTAAAGGTCCCCGATACGGTATTCGGATCAAATTTCTTAAACAAAGTTTGAAAAGAAATATAAGTAATGTTGAAACTGCCCAGGGCATAAGGATTCAGCCTGGTTAAACCAACATTATCGAAGGCGCTGGTATCCTTATAAAGTTCAGAATACTGCTTATCAAAAGTTTTTTGAATGCTCAGATCGATATTCAGATCCCTGATAGGGCTCAGTTGTGCAGTAATGCTTATTTTTTGATTAAATCGTTGCTGAATAAGTGAATTAAACAAAGTATCATGGGTCAACAATCCCTTCGCTCCATAACTATTGATCTTATTGGTATCGGGCTGAAACCCTAAAATAAATCCCCACCCGGGCTGGTTGCTCCTGAAATCACGTCCAAAAAATTGCGTACTGTCAAGATAACCGGGCAATGTTGTTCCCATGTCTTCATTGAATTGTACTCCGATCCTTTTAAGTGCCATCACCATTCTTCCCAAAAATCTTGTTGCTTTTCCAGGCGCCGGCTGCCATTTCGGATTTCTGATCCATTTCATTTTCTTATGTAATGTATCGGAAGGGCTTGCTTTTATTTGTATTCGTTTGGGTTCAGTACTTTTTTTAATCGGGCCTTCATTATTGATAAGACGCAGGAATTTTGATTTATTATATAGCTGATCAAAATTGAATTCACCATTTACGTTTCTTGTCTGTCCATTCATTAAAGTATTGCCCAGGCTGCGTGCCAGTAAGGAAGCTACATCCCAATTATAACTTGCCGTAAAACTTGCACGGATGGTTGTCCAGTCAAATAACGGAAGTTTCTGAGTAGGCAGAACGTAGGATGCAGTTACATCCTGGCTGAAATGTGTTGTTCTTCCTCCATTGAAGAAATTCTTTCTGACTGAATCTCTTTTTTCTTTTGTATCAATTTTCCCATCGGGTTCATCCACTCTTGAATTGTTAACGGCTGTGTAATCTATGTGGATCGATTTTGTAAGATCCCAGTTAACGATATAATACCTGTCAAACAAAAAGTATTTGTCATAAGTCTCAGGAATTTTATAGGAACCACTGCCTCCGATATCGCGTGGAAGTGTAGCGCCAAACTGCCTGAACACATCTGCTTTTATGGAAATTAAATTAGGAGCATAATTAAAATTAAAATCCCTTATTAAGCTTAGCCACGGGGATTTGGATTTGATAAAACTTTTGAAAGGTTCAACCGGTTTTACCTGTGGCGAGTACACATATTCAATGGCGCCTCTTGTTCTTCGCAGATTATCATGTTCCAGCAGCGGATTGTGATGATCCGTGCTGATGTAAGAATAATTAAAGTCAAGATTTGAAATATCCCAGGGCTTGGGTTTACCGGGACCCGTTCTGTTCTTTTTTACATTCGTGAGAGTAAATGTTTTTATCGTGGTAATATCTTCTGCAGTATTCCGGATCGAATCTTTTTGAAATTTAGAAGTTGCATCTTGTAATTTCTCATTCAATTTTATGTCCTGGTCATAGGGATCATATTCCGGTGTACTGGATGTGCGGTTAATTCCTGCATATACGGGTATCTGTATGGCCGCTTTCTTTGGCAATAATTTTCCAAAATCAAGATTCGTAGCAATATCATATTGATAATCGTTCTCTTTACTTCGCTGATTTACGTTTTGATCCAATGTTCCAAAGCCAACAGTTTTCACACTGCCGGCAAGAGAAAGAGTTCCAAGATCCGCAAGGTTTACATCTACCCTTCCAATGGCAGCGTACCCGCCTTTTTCATTAAGCCGGGATAAACGAAGCTCGTTGAACCACGCTTCGGCACAAACCGTTTCCTGGCCTTCATCTTCAACGGCCATCAGCATGCCTGTTATTTCGCCTAAATTCGGATTACCCAAAATTCCATAGATGCGGCCATTGGGAAGAACCTTACTGTAATATTGCGCCGAATTGGCTCCGGCTTTATTTCTTTCAAGTTTCAGATTTACGAGATCCTGCAGGTCAAAATCAAGGTTATTTTCAGCAGGCCATATCTGTAAAGAATCAGTCGCCCCCCATTGTGTAACTTTCAAAGGAATTTTTACTTCATAATAATTTCCGGCAAAATCATTGGCTATTCTTATCACGGCATCCACATCTCCATCTTTAAAATGAGTACCCGGAGCATATGAATCTTCAATATGAATAAACATAGACATTCTTCCATACTGTCTCAGATCAAGATTCATGGTTTTAAAAACACCACGTGCTTTATTGTTGAGAATATCTTTGTTGAGCCCGCAAACTTTAAAACTAAGCGCCTGTTCATTTAATAATAGCTGAACATTATTATTACTCAGCTCCTGCTGCCTTTCAATACCCGGTGGTATTCTGTAAGGAATAGGTTCGCGGGAATCATTTTCTTCTATATTTACAGCGAGAACATTTGTTGTAACCGGATCACTTGCTGGCAGGTTCGTATAGTTACCGGTTGTATCAATATTAAAATTAAATTTGCGCCATTGATTTCTTATTAATTCCAATTCGCCAAAACGACAAACAACTGTATCATCGAAATTGGTAAGAAACATGCGGATGAAACGAATGGATTTAAAATCAGGAATGTTACCAATTTTATTCTGAAAAGAACTGACTGGAATTCTGAACAAAAACCAATTTTCAGTGCGGGTACTTCCATCCGGTAAATGAACAGTTGCCGCTCTTTGGTCTGTAATATAGGAGTTATTACCGGGGCTCATTCCAGGATGCAGATCAACACGGTATTGAAAATATTCCTCTGTTTCATTCATTGTATTATCCCTGTTCAGATCTTCCTGGTCAGGATACAATGTTTCCGCATTGGTGAATTGAGAATTGGGATCTGCAATGGGCGAATTTCCCTGGGGATTATTAAAATCTTTATACCGCGCCAATATTCCATCTTTATCGGTATAGGAATTATCCCTGTAATTTTTAAAATCATCACTCGATGGATCTTTTAACGCTTTTTGATAAACAGCAGAATTGATCCCATAAGTAGCAGCAAGCGTCGCAAGGTAATTGGAAAATTTTCTTTGTTCGGCCGTATCAGTTAATCCGTCATATCCTACATCCTGGTAAGGCCGGTCTTCCGGATCATTGCTGAACGCATTGGTGACCTGCAAAGGATTATTGGGCACCTGCCCCCAAACAGTGCTTGTGTCAACAGGTAGTTTGATTTTTGGAGTTGGCAATCCATTCTCATACTGACGCTTTCCATCTTTCAAAATATCTTCAGAAATATCACCAAGATTAAAATATAACTGGCCACCTGAGCTTCCCGGTTTGTTGATAAATGGATCCTGCAGCCAGAATTCAATGTATTCAATATTGCTTGTTTCAAAATCTGTTTGATCAATATTGCGCATAATACCCCCAAATGCTTTTTTTGGATTGATCAGACCTCCTGTCGTTGGATCCACATCCGTTCTGAAATTATAGGGCCCTTTTTCACGCGGATAATAAGCAAGATCGAAAGTGGTCAGTACGCCTTGTCCTAAGTTTGTTGTTTTTTCAGGAAAAATTTCCTGCTCTAATACTTGTCTTGATTCAGGCCTTGATAATTCAACCAGGTTATTTCGTAAAGGATTGCTTGTATTGGTTCGCTCCTGCAGCACAGGCTCAATATTGTACCACGCGATCTTTGCACGGTTAAAACCGCTGGAAAGATCATTGTTCAATGACGCTTCCGGAAAAAGAATATTCCCATTTTGATCCACTGCATTTTGCGGAACGGAAGCAAGCGCCCAGTTAATAAGTGGAAAGCGAAGATCAATACTGCTGCGTGTTCCTTCGAAATCGTCAATATAACTTTGCCCGCTACTTCCTTTTCCGATTTGTTTCGGATGACCGGGGATCAATTCTGCCACCTCACCATAAGCGGTGATGTTTGACATTGTTTTGGTAGAATAAAAAGGCAATTTATCCAGCCATTTTGATAAACGCGGAATGTCATTGCGATAATCAAAATCAGCACCAATCATCGAGTTCCTGATTGGATCTTCTCCATAATTGGTTTTTGTAAAAAATGGTCTTTCGCCAAGACGAACCATAGTGGCACCTAAAGTCAAATGCTTATTGACAAGATAGTCAAGCCTGAGGCCCATATAATTTTTTTGCTGCAATCCAAAGGTTGCATTGTTTTCATATTGCACTTGTACCGGGAGCCCGGTACTGATAATCGATGGATTGATGATCTTTAATGTACCAAGATCATAATTGATCTCATAATCTACATTCTCTTGTAATATTTGTCCGCCTGCTGTTACAGTTACTGAACCTCTTGGAATATTGTACCCAAGCTGATAATCTGAATTGCTGGTAGATGTTGATTTCCCCACAATTTTAAACCGATTGAGATTGGCATAGGTTTGCGCAATAGCCTTGATGGTATCATACAAAGGATAGTACAAATATTTATCACGGTCTGCCTGGTTGCTGTATATAGTATCGAGTGCATGACCAAATGGTTCAAGTACGGGGAAGATGATACGACTTTGTGATGAAATAACTGTGAAGCCTTCTATATAATCAAAAAAGCCATTCGGATGCGGATCGTTCTGATCATTTAACCTGTCAAGGTTTACTAATGATAAAATCGGTACACCTTTGTCCTGGGGTACTACAGGATCAGGAGGCATGTATCGTTTAGTGCCCAGGCTTGGTTCGGCATACATAATATCAAGTTGGAAATCTTTCCTGTCTAACTGGCCATATCCCACT
>JBIOGV010000157.1:0-8328 GCA_044448365.1 Chitinophagales bacterium | reverse complement strand
CCTCAGGACTTGCATATGTAAAGAATGACTTTTAATTTAGCAGAACATTATCCTTGAAGCTTATTCGAAAACCTTCACGCTTCAATATCCCTTCAAAAGCAATTCTCAAAGTATCCTTTTAAGACCATTCGTAATTCCAAACCAAAAACAAGTACTCATGAAGACGAATGGACTCCGCAGTTTTATCTACAAAAGTATTTTACTGATACTTCTTTCTTTATATTTTCTTCTCGTATTCAGCCGAACCAACAATAGTTCTTCCCTGCAAGCTTATCATAACGGAAATACGTTTTTCAAACCCGCTGTTGGCAGGGTCGATACGCCACTTCCAAAACTTCTCAGCTTTGAAGGAACATCATCAAACAGGCAGGTTAAATTAAATTGGAAATTTGAAACAACCGCAGGCCTTGACGAATGCATCCTTGAAAGAGCCGACAAATCAGGTGATTTTAAACCTGTGGTCTATTTTTTTATGACAGAAGATATTCACATACCCGATCTCCGGTATACTGATAAAGTACCCAAAAGCAAAACGTATCATTATCGATTGAAGTTGACAGGAAAAGATGGGGATCAGCAATATACCAAAACACTCACATTTAATTTCATCAATAAACAGGATCAGAAAAGATCATTGAATTATCCTTTGGTCATGCAGTAAGATCGGTTCAGCCTTTTGATTTTAACTTTCCCCTGAAAACTTTCCTGAATTTTTCCAGCTTAGGTCTTATAACAACGGAACAATAAGGGTTTTTATCTTTGTTGTATTCATAATAATCATGGTGATAATTTTCAGCCGGGTAAAACTTTTCTATCGGGACAATTTGAGTAACAATCGGTTTATCCCACGCCCCGTTTCGGTCTAATTCTGTTTTATATTTTTCTGCCAGGCGTTTTTGTTCATCATTGTGATAAAAGATCACACTGCGATATTGTGTTCCCACATCGCCACCCTGGCGATTTAAAGTAGTAGGGTCATGTACCTGGAAAAAAACTTCCAGCAATTCATCATAAGTAAGTTTTGAAGGATCATAAACGATTTGTGTACATTCTGCGTGACCGGTCTCACCGCTGCAAACTTCTTTGTAAGTTGGATTGGCAGTATGTCCCCCGGAATATCCCGGCATAACGGAAAGAACTCCGTTTAATTCTTTAAAAATAGCTTCGGTACACCAGAAGCAGCCGGTGCCGAAGGTTGCCGTTTCAGTTGCGTTCATAAAAAATTTTGAAGATGCAATTTACGAAGCGGTGAACGAATGATTACCAGGCATGAGTTAGAATTTTAGTTGTTGGCCATTAGCCCCTGCAGAAGCAGTTACAGAAATCATATGACTGGCACATAAAAATTAAATACGAAATTCGCTACCCAAATTCGGATCAGTGAGATTATTCCCGACATCAGCCTATGCACAGCTTGAGTTTGACAAAATAAAGTCCTTGCTGCTGGAACATTGTGCGAGTGAATACGCAAAAGAAAAAGTGCGGGAGTTGGTTATTCATACCAATAAGGAATTTATAGAAACCGGGTTGAGGCAGAGTTACGAGTACAAACAATTGATTCAAACCAGTACTTATTTCCCAAACGATTATATCTTGAATCTTTTAAAGGAATTAAAATTACTAAGCATTGATGGAGCAGTGCTTTCAGGCGCGGAATTGATTCAATTGCGCAGGCTTGCGGAAAGCATTGAAAAAATCTTTCGCTGGTTCGACAGGGACCGAAAAACAATTTTCCCCGGGTTAGCCAAGCTTATTGAAGGAACGCATTATGAAAAAGAGATCATCAAAATGATCGATGATGTATTGGATGAACAGGGGCAGGTAAAAGATACTGCTTCGGCTGAGCTGAGAAATATCCGGATGAATTTGTACAGAAAAAGAAATGAATTGCGTAGGATATTCGAAAGAATTATTTCAAAGCTCAATAAACAAGGGTACCTGGCAGAGATAGAAGAAAGTTTTATGAACGGGCGAAGGGTAGTGGCTGTGTTTGCAGAACAAAAAAGAATGGTGAAAGGGATTTTGCATGGTGAAAGCGATACACGCCGCACATCGTTTGTAGAACCGGAGGAAACGATAGAAATCAATAACGATATCTTTTCACTGGAAAATGATGAGCGAAAGGAAATGCACCGGGTGCTGAGAGAGCTTACAAAAGATCTTTCAAAGTATGAGTCTTTACTTTCTGCCTGGCATATCATCATTGGTGAATGCGATTTCATTCGCGGAAAAGCAAAACTGGCTGTGGATATGAGAGCGGAGTATCCTTCTGTAACGGACAGGTCAAATATTCATCTTGTCGAGGCTTATCATCCATTGCTTTTTCTTTACAATCAAAAATTAAACAAGCCAACTATCCCGGTTACACTTGATCTTGACGAAAGGAACAGAATAGTATTGATCAGCGGACCTAACGCAGGAGGAAAGACAGTTGCCATGAAAACCATTGGTCTTTTACAGATGATGGTGCAGGCAGGATTGCTGGTGCCTGTGAATCCTTCCTCGGAATTTGGCATCTTTAAACAACTGATGATCCATATTGGGGACACCCAAAGTTTGGAATTTGAGCTAAGCACCTACAGCAGTCATTTGCTGAACATGAAATATTTTATTGAGAATGCAAATGGCCGGACACTATTTTTTATTGATGAATTGGGGAGCGGGAGTGATCCAAATCTTGGCGGCGCATTTGCGGAAGTGATATTGGAGGAATTGACAAAGAAACAGGCCTACGGAATTGTTACCACGCATTATCTCAATTTAAAGATAATGGCAAACAAAACAGCGGGAATTATCAACGGTGCCATGGCTTTCGATGAAACAAACCTGTTGCCATTGTATAAACTCATTGTTGGCAAACCCGGAAGTTCTTACACGTTTTCGATCGCCGAAAGGATCGGAATGAATAAAGAATTAATTGAACGGGCAAGGACATTGGTAGACGAACAACATTTTCAGCTGGACAAATTATTAAACCAAACGGAACAAGACCTTCAAAATGTGCAGAGAAAGGAAAAGGAATTAGTTGGCTTATTAAAAGAAAATGAAAAGTTAAAAAAAGAAATGCAACAGTTGATGAATAAGGAAAAGCATCAACAACAAATGGAAGTCCTGAAGCAGCAGAATAAAATCAGTGAAGAAAGAATTTCTTATCTGAAAGACATGGAGCGCAAGCTGAAACAGATAGTGGTTGAATGGAAGAAAGAAGAAGATAAAAGCAAAGTGATCAAAAATATTCATGCATTATTATTTAAGAAGAATGAACAAAGAGATGTAAACAAAATGCAGAAAAAGATCGAGTCAAAGTTTGAGCAGGTGGGTGGCGAGATCAGGAAGGGAGACAAAGTAATGATGAAAAAAAATCACCAGGTAGGAAAAGTGATGGAATTACGAGGTAAAAGAGCGGTGGTGCAAATAGGATTGTTACCCATGCAGGTTGAATTAAATGATCTTATTGTGGTAAAAGAGAAAGAAAAGGACGCCTAAAAACAGTGGATGGTATAATTCTTGTTTTTTCAGAGCAAATCTGATCTATGAAAAGCACTTTACTTACCGCAGTATATGTTGTTCTTACAATGACTCTTATTTTTTTATCTTTTTTCTTTCTTGCCTGTACTAAAAAAGGGACTTCAGCCCAGGATCAGCAGCAATCCAATAATGGCCAGAAACAATCAAATTCATGCAACGCTTCTAAAGCAGGGGTTGAAAATATCCCCATCTTTCCTGCAGACAATCCATGGAACCAGGATATTTCAAATGCCGCTGTTGATCCGAACAGCGACCCAATCATTGCAAATTTCTCAGGTAGTCCTGTTAAAACAGATTTTGGGAGTGGAACATGGGAAGGCGCGCCAATAGGAATTCCCTATGTTGTTGTTTGCGGTGATCAGCAAAAGATCAATATAAATTTTACTGATTACGGAGATGAAAGTGATCCGGGGCCCTATCCAATTCCTTTAAATGCACCCATCGAAGGAAATGGCAGCGGAGATGCTCACGTTATTTCAGTTGACATGCAGGATGGAATTTTATACGAGTTATTTAATGCTCATGTCAATCGTGATCATTGGGATGCTTCATCCGGGGCCGTTTTCAATCTGAATTCGGACCAATTGCGGCCTGACACATGGACATCAGCTGATGCTGCAGGTCTTCCCATATTTCCGGGGTTAGTTCGATACGATGAAATTGCAAAAGGAACCATTGATCATGCCATTCGTTTTACTTTAACCAGTTCAAATGTAAAACCTGCGTATATTTATCCTGCACGTCATAAGGTAAACAGCAGTGGCGGACAGTATTCATTACCCTTCGGGGCAAAAATAAGATTGAAAGCGGGTTTTGATGTCAGCTCTTATTCATCCACGAATCAAATCATTCTAAAGGCCCTGAAAAAATATGGATTGATCTTAGCGGACATTGGAAGTAATATGTATGTCAGTGGTGCTCCGGATGAACGATGGAACAATGATGAGTTACGTCAACTTCTCCAGGTGACGGCTTCGGATTTTGAAGTAGTGAAATTTAATAATTGAATTGGATCTCCGGCTTTCATTTTTGATCTTGCAAAACAATTAACTTAAAAGTAAGTTGCAATCCGTTTGAAATTTCTAATCGATTTTAAATGATTGCTACCGATAACTTAACCGGAATAGCAGTTTATGTTGTATATGATCATTGAAAGATTTCAAAGCGGTAAAGTGAAGACACTTTATAAACGCTTTGAAGAAAAAGGCAGAATGATGCCGGAGGGTTTGAACTATATTAATAGTTGGATCGATGAACCTGTTACAACCTGTTACCAGGTAATGGAAACCGACTCAAAAGAAAAGCTCAATGAATGGATCAGCAATTGGAATGATCTTGCTGATTTCGAAATCATTCCTGTAATCACATCGGCAGAGGCTAAAGAAAAGGTTTTTGAAAAATAAATGTAATTATCTCACCAGCGTGCTCGTTCCTTTACGCGTGTAAATATTTCCATCAACACCTATTCCTTCGGCAATCCAAACAACTACCTGGGTTGGTAACGCTGAACCGTTATAATTGCCGTCCCATCCGGCCCTGTTGGTTTTTGTTTCAAATAGTAATTGTCCAAAACGATTGTATACTCTGAAATAACCAAGCTCTTTAATGCCCATTAATGTGGGACGAAGTAAATCATTCTTTCCATCATTATTAGGAGTAAAGGCCGTGGGCACATAAATATCTGCATGAGTAACTGTTTTTACCATTTGCGTGTCGACAGTTTCACAACCCGTAGTTGTTTTTATTTTTATAGTATACAATTGATCTTCCGAACCTATGAAAACAGGATTAAAACTTGCAGGATCATCTAAATTATTTCCGGGACTCCATAACGCAGCAGCTCCAAATGGTCTTGCCTGCAGAGAAAGAGGCAAATCAATGATTGCATACTGGACAGGATAAGTTATTCCTGGTCTTGCTTTATCAATCATCACATCTTGTTTTTCTGTTGATTTAGTGCAACCATCTTTATTAAAAAGCAAGGCATAGTATGTACCTGTTTGTGTAACTCTGTACAAGGTTTGATTTGCTTCGTTAATGGCCAGATTATCTTTAAACCACTGGATGCTGTCTGTTGGCTGTACTACCAAAATACTACTATCCCCATTGTCCTGGCAATACGCAGCTTTTCCGATCAGCTGCATTGAACTGTTTATAATGGAGGCTTTAACAACTACCGTATCAGTATCCAGGCATCCTCCTCCATCATGCCTGGTAGAAACAACATAAGATGTAGTAAAATCAGGAATGGCTATTGGATTTGCGATAACAGGGTTGTTTAACCCTGTTGCAGGGCTCCAGCTATAAACATAACCTGGCTTTGCATTTGTTCCAATGATCACAGGATTATGATTGCAGGAGACCGTATCCCGTCCTGCATTTGCAGTTATGGTCAATGTATCAATGAGACGGGCATATAAGGTGTCGAGGCAACCGTAACCACTGTAGGGCACCAGTTCTACGGCAATGTCAGTTCCGAGACTGGGTGGGGGCGCAAATCTTATAGTTTGATCTGAACCCAGTACTTTGGTAAATGAATTATTATACCAGGTATAATCCTGGTATCCCGATGGTGCGGTTACATTTACTGCTGTATCATCACGACAAAATTTAGCACCTACGAATTCATCACCGCATTCTGAATTAACATCCAAATAGGCATATCCAAAATGTTTTTTGAAGGTACAATCAGCCGTTTTAAAAAAGAGCCTGATAATTTTTCCGGATAATCCATTCAAATTAACCGTGACAGCCGACCAATTTTTACACCAAACTGGTGTATCTCCTCCGGGATTGGGAGATTCAAAAAAACCAGGCAGAAGAGTTCCATATGGAATAAAAGTAAATGAAGAGCAGCTGATAATTTTATTATCTGTAACATCTGTGATCTCAATTTCCATCCGGGGCTGTTCTTCCGGTCTGTGATTAGGATCCTGGAATACGACCGCATAATGATAAATGAGAGAATATACATCCTGGTTTGAAGGAATGGTAAACTGGTATGATACACCTTCTGCTTCGGTGCCTGCAGAATTATTTCCTAACCGTATAGAATAACCGCTGCCATTGGGACATAGAACAGGGAAGCCTCCATAAGGATCAACCTGGCCGGCATTAGCGGAATATGAATACATAGTATGCCGGTTATACACCGGTCCTCCGGAAGGAGAAATAGTAATTACATTCTCACCGTTAACCGCTGCAGTTGTTCCGGTGTAACAAGTCCAGCCATCGAAAGTACCGGTTTCAAAATCTATATTGGGAGGACAATTTTGAGCACTTACAGACAAGCAAGATAAATACGCAAAAAATAATTTTGAATGTAAACGGACAAACCGCCTTTTATTTTTATAAAAGGTCCAAATGCTTCTCACATGCCAGGTTTCAGAAGTAAAATAAATCTTAATTGGGTGCCGGCGTATTTAACTGACTCGTTGCTCAACTCGCTTTTCCGTTCTGGTGATATAAGATAGGAATTATTTAGCGAAAAATTACTCTTTGTTTACTTCTTTCCTAATTTAACTGCAAGTTTCAAACCTGTAAAAAAATAATAGTCTTTTACTTTAGGATTCCCCCGCGGAAATCCTTCTTCCGAAAATGGGATGCCAACCTTTCTATACGACAATGCGGCCGATTCGGGTCCTTTTTTAAGACCCAATGTTTCAATAGAAACATAAGTTTTACTTACATCGTCAAGATAGTCCGTAAATAATATGCGGTATCCAAACTCATAACTGAATTGCAATTTGCCCTTATCATTGGGCTTCCATTTAAAACCTACACCAAGAGGTATGCAAGGCTGTGTAAGTGAATATGGCTTTCGGCTTGGATATTCCGATAATCCTTCACCTTCCGTACTCAAAGGTTGTAAATATGTTTTTTTATTGTTGTTGTCGGAAGTGTAAGGATTGAAATGGAAGATCCCGATTCCGGCAAAGAGGTAAGGATATTGATCATAGATCTGGGGGTCGGCGAGATTGAATTCTATGCCAACATTGAATTCCAGGATATTTGACTTAAAGCTCAGATTCCTTGCCTTTAAAAAAGGACTTTTATTGTCTTTATCATTTGCAGACACTTTTTCGAACTCGATCCCAATACGCAGGTCAACAAAATCCCCCGAAGTGTATTTGAGGTGGAAACCAAAAGCCGGGTTGAATCTTTTCGCTGAGATTAATTGCTGGGTCAAATCGCCGTTGTACGCAGATATTCCGGTCATTACTTCCCCCATCCAACTCTGGCCTAGACATGAATTGTACGCCAACAGAAAAAATATTAAATAAGGCTTCATAAAATCAGGGCATTCTTTTTATATTGGAACATTGGTTTGTATAAGACGTCAGACAGGCAAAAAATAAAATTTAAGACATGAATTTATTCATTTTAATGCATAGTAAATTTGTTTTCTTATCTATTTTTTTATTAAGCATCACCCAATAAGCGAACAATTACAGGCAAAATGTTTTTATTTCAGTTAATTCTTAATATGTTTTATCGCTCTTTGTATCTTTCCTTCATGGAGGTAAAATTAATGAGGATATCATTTACCTGTTTTGTTTTTTTAACCTCAATAAAAATCGCTGCACAGAATAATTCTGAACATATTGATCCATCAAAACCGACAAATCTTTATAACCGGTTAAGTAATAGTCTTGAATATAATTTTCTTAAAGAGGGTAAAAAAACCTATGGTTACAGGGCAAACATTGTGTGGGCTTCACCCAGTCAACGTCATTCGGCTCAATTGGAGGTACCTTTGTTATATGCTACTTCCTCACAAAAATTTGGTTTAAGTGATCT
>JBIOGV010000156.1:0-8435 GCA_044448365.1 Chitinophagales bacterium | reverse complement strand
GGGCCTAAAGAAAGATCAGAAAATGATGGCTGCTGAATAGTTGAGGCTGAGATGCCATCCAATAACCAGTTCCATCCAGTCACCTGACCAAAACTGCTTGTCGATTGATCGGTTATTCCCAGGATCTTATTCGTACAGGTATCAGATAAAGCGAATAACGCATCGGGCTTTGCACCTATGTTCACTGTTTTTTTCATTGTATCACTCATACACCCATCCATTCCTGTGATGGCATGCTTTACAATATATCGCCCCGGTGAAGTATAAATATGCAAAGGAGGGTCTTGGAGATTACTGGTAGTTCCATCATCAAAATCCCAATAAAAATTTTTAATAGTTGCGAACGATTCAGAATGATCGGAAAAAATTACAGAATTGCCTATGCAGGTTGAACTGTCTGAAAGATCTGTAGTAAATACAGGATTTAATGAAGTACAAAACTGCTGTAAATTAACTCCACCGCCCGTGGCCCCGCTGAATCCCCAATATACCATTGGATCATTATTGAAAACATCAGCTACAAGATCGTACTGAGCTTGCAAACGAAATTGACCGTCAAAATAGGTAACTAAGGTTTTTGCAGAAGCATCCCAGGTTATTTGAAGTAGATGCCAATTGCAATCTTCAATATTGTTTGAAGTAGCCGAAGCCGGGATAGGTCCTGCGAGATCATTACCATGAGTAATGGATCCGTTTAACTGGATACTGATATGATCATACCAGGGATCATTTCGATTGGTATTTTGCCAGGTATCTAAAGAAATACCAACAGACGGTGAAACACCCTGGAAACCCAGGCCTTCGCCAATTGCACCAACACTGGTACTTATAGGTTGAAGAACAAAACTAATTCCATCAGCGCCAGTTGAATCGATACAACCAAGATATACATTGAAATGAAAGTCGAATGAATTATTCAGATTGATCTTGTTAGAATTCCAAACACTTCCACTCTCATTTTTTACCGTGTCGGTGAGAGTATAACAATTACAACTGATCTGTCTGGCAGAACCATTAAGGATATATTGGGAGAATGAATGCTGCGAAATGAAAAAGAAAAATAAAAAAGCGAAGAAATAATGAAGCAGCGTTCTCATTTTAGTACGAGGTATTTAACGCATCAAGATAAATAAGAAATTACAGACGAAATATGATCAATAACTGATTTTGGTCAACTCCCATTCCTTTTTTCCCAGTCCCGGAAAAACATGTTTTTCACTATGATAGGATGATCGTACCAATGGACCGCTTTCTACATAATCAATTCCCAGGTTATAACCGATTTCACGATATTCAGCAAATTCATCAGGATGAATAAACCGAACGACCTCTAAATGTTTTTTTGTAGGCTGAAGATATTGTCCAAGAGTAATCACATCAACATTGACGTTCGCAAGGTTTCGCATGGTTTGTATCACCTCTTCTTTTTTTTCACCAAGACCCAGCATGATCCCGCTTTTTGTTCTCATACCTCCTTGCTTTAAAATCTTCAACACTTCCATGCTGCGCCAATATTTTGCCTGGATACGAACTTGTTTTGTCAACCGTTCTACCGTTTCAACATTATGACTTACTACCTCAGGTGCTGCATCAATAATGCGTTGAATATTTTCTTTCTCACCTTTGAAATCGGGGATCAGCGTTTCAAGAGTTGTTCCCGGATTAAGAGATTTAACAGCCTTGATCGTATTGTACCAGATAATCGAACCACCATCCTTCAATTCATCCCGGTCAACAGACGTGATCACGGCATGTTTTACCTTCATCAGGCATATGGCTTCAGCTACTCTTTGCGGTTCATCCCAATCAACAGAACCTGGCCGTCCTGTAGCAACAGCACAAAAACCGCAACTGCGGGTACAGGTATTACCCAGTATCATAAAAGTCGCAGTGCCTGCGCCCCAGCATTCACCCATATTCGGGCAATTTCCACTTTCACAAATAGTGTGAAGATGATGTGTGTCTACAAGATTGCGAACATGCTTATAATTTTCGCCGATAGGAAGTTTGACACGTAACCAATTTGGTTTTTTTGGCTTTTGTTCTTGTTTATTTATATCTATGCCAGGAAATTCAATCATAGCTGCGTATCGTGAGTTCTTATTTTAATTAGTTGAACAGAACCCGGAACGTAAAAGTGAGTGACACAACAGGCGCTCAATAAAATAGCGAAAGCTGGTCAAACAATTATACAAAAATACGGCTATCATTTGCGACGGCCAAAGACAAGAGCAATATGTCCCTGGAAGAAGACTTGCCGTTCTTTTGCAAACAGTAGTATGGGTATTTTTTGAGAATAGACTTCCATGCTCATACCAATCTCAATACCGGACACAAGTTCATTATAATGACCCCAATCAAATCGCAAAGCGGTTTTTGCATAAACACCGGGCTTAAATTTCATTTCTCCCCAACCCTTACCTAAACCGCCACTACCTATTATTGTGTTAGGCGGAGACCCTAAAAATGCAGCACTATCCTCCACACTGTATTTTATTTCCCGTCCTCCCCCGTTACCGTCATCGACCTGGAGATAATAAGGACGCAAAAAACCAAGAGAAATGCCTCCCTGGTAACTGCCGGTTACAGCTATGCCATTCTTATTTCCCTTCTGGCCAAAAAGATACTGCAGACCGTATCCTAATTTGAGCTGGTAAAAATTATTGATCTTGCCAAATATGTAAGGATTACTGAATGAAAAAAAACCAGTAGGTGTTTTTTCTTCTTTGGGATCTTTTATTTCGGTAAGTTCAACGCTGTAAAAAGTCGTCTTCCGTCTTGTTTTGGTCTTGCCCTTTTCAAAAAGCAAACCATAGCCGTTCGTACGGATCTGTATACCGAAAGCGCTTTGCTTATTATAGATCAACGCTCCTTCTTCATCCTGTTTGATCATAGCGCTGATGCGTTGCTGGCGCTCTTCTTTGCGTTCCTGCTTTGAAAGTTTTTTTGTTTTTGTGGAATCCTGGGCGAATAAACTAAGACCAAATATCGTAATGACGGTTAAGAGAATAATTCTTTTCACAAATGTCCTTTTATTAAGTTACGTAAATTTATGGCAAATTATTGACTCATGACATCGACGGTAGTTTACAAGGGTGATTTGCGAACCACCTGTACGCATTTGAGAAGCGGAAATAATTTCGAAACGGATGCCCCTGTTGATAATAATGGCAAAGGCGAACGGTTTTCTCCTACCGACCTGATGGCAACAAGCCTCGGCACCTGTATGCTGACCGTGATGGGAATAAAAGCAAGAGGAATGAGGTTCGACCTGAATGGAACTGAAATTGAAATAGAAAAAATTATGAAGGCCGATCCGCGGCGTGTCGGCGGTATCAATCTCTTCTTTCACATTCCGGAAGCCATAAGAACTATTGATGAAAAGAAAAAAGCCATTTTGAAAAACACGGCTGTAACCTGCCCCGTGATGCAAAGCATTAACCCAAATATTGAAGTAAAAATCGACTGGGGTGAATGGAGTTAATGTTTAGATATAAATAAATCAGTAACAGTGAATAAATTCCAAGTGATCCTTTACAACAGTTGGTTTTTGGGCTGCATCCTTCAAAGCATCCAATCCGTTTTGAATAGCTTTTGCTTCCACGTCACAGATGTAAGCAACTTCAACACCGGGCAAACTTGCAAATGATTTTGCTAAATAGGAACGGCGGCTATTGACGCCTGAAACAGCTACAATCACTTTATTACTTGGCGCTCTTTTTCCAAACACTGGAAATTTAATATTGTAATCCCTGCACCAGCAAGGCCTGCATCCTGATAAATTTTCTTCGATGCATATTGAAAAATTCAAAAGTTAAAATTAATAACCCAACGCCACGTTGTTAATTACTCACTCACAACTCACGAATTTTTATACTTCTAAAACTCACTTCAAATCCGTGATCCTGTAAAAGGATATGACCCTTCGGTGCTTCTCCGAAATGATCCCATACTTTGTATTTACTCATAGCAACAAGATCACGATACGCCTGTGAGCCACGATCATACTCCAGTACTTTCACCCCATTTAAATAATGCTCCACATGATTATTTGGGTACACAATGATCCTCCCGGTATTCCATTGGCCAACAGGATGTATGAATCTTTCCTGCTTTTGTGCAGGGATCAGATCATATAAAGATGCCAGTGTACGATCACCATCTCTTCCCAATTTTGCATCAGGATGAACCTGGTCATCCAGTATCTGGTATTCCAATCCAATTGCCGAACCTTCGTTATGTTCTTTGAGAGTAACAAAATATTTCACTCCGCTGTTTGCGCCTGTGCTCATTTTAAAATCAAAAGAAAGATCGAATGCACTAAACAAATCCGTGGTGACAATATCGCCTCCAACACCGCCTTCTCTTCCAGCAGAAGCCAATACTGTCAATAGTCCATTCTTTACTTCCCATCCACTGTCAGGAAAATGGTCCTTGTACGCCCCGATCCAACCTTTCGAATCTGTACCATCAAACAACAATTTCCATCCATTCTTTTTTTCATAGGCGGTCAAATCGTTTGGAATATTATTCACCACGTAAACAGATGCAGGAAAATCAGCAGAGAGTTTTGTGATCGGCATCAACCTGATATTTTTGAAATAAACCTTTTTGCCTGCATCTCCCGGTTTGCTAACTGCATGAACCTGCAAACCAATAAAGCCTTTCTTGTCAAATGTGTCAACCAGCATTGCAGATGGCTGACCATTGATCCATGTGCGGATAATGTTATCAAAGCATTCAATTTTTATCTTATTATACTTACCCAATTTGAATCCGTCCTGGGCAGCGTGGTTAAGACTCAGGGGATATAGCCAATCTCTTCTACCTTCATCATAAATACCTGCCGACCATTTGCGTGAAGATGGATCCAATTCATACTGGTAGCCAAAAACTTTTCCTTTACCATTATTGCCGGCAGGATCTACATGGCTGCGCAACTGGATGCCTGAATTGGAAGTTGTATCATCAATTTTTGCGTCAAGTTCCAGGACAAAATCGCCAAACTCTTTTTCGGTAATTAAAAAACTATTCGGCGAAGCCACAACGGTGGTCCCAACAATGGCTCCGTTTTCAACTTTGTAACTGGCATCACCTGCACCCCTTTTCCATCCTTTCAAAGTTTTACCATCAAAAAGATTTATCCAGTTATTTGAAGTCTGTGCACCCGTAAAAAAATAAAATGATATGAGGGTGATGAAAAGAAAGATTTGTTTCATCTGGCAAGAGTTTGTTTTGGAAAGTTATGATTTTTTATACCCTGAAAATCGACAGAATGTAACATAAAAAGCATAGTTACCTGGCAATGCTCCTTTAGAATTTCTTATTACAGGTTGATTTTTCGAAAGTTCATGGTTTGTATGATTCCCTATTGTCCCGCACTTCTCTGTTTGTGAGTTACGTATCATTTTACCCGCAAGGATATAAAAAAGAGCAGATGATAAAATTTCCGGATATCGATAGTAATAGTTCAATCGCAGCTTTAGGTAAAATACCTGTCGCTATTTCCATTTCCGGTAAAAAACTACAATCCGGTGATTTTTGTTAATCTGTGGAAAATACGGTCGATTTTTAAAAAAAGGATTTCCTGAATAACAATAATTATTCTAAAGTATTGAAAAACAAAGCATGCTTATGATTCACTTTGCAGAAATTACTAAACCATTCAAGTAAAATTTCGTGGAAAAACTTGCATATTCAAAAATCACTTTCTACCTTGTGCCCGATTTAATCGTAACCCTGAAGAAAAAATTTGATCCGACCATGAAAGTAAGTTTACCAACAGCAAGAGTATTTTCCTCTTCCACTTTTACTTCTAATTTCTACCAGATCGGATTTGTCTGGATCATCTCTGTTTCTTCTTCGTTAATTCAGCCTTATTCTAAAAATAAAACTTGGATTTAGGTTTTCCAGTACCTGTGAGCTACGAAATCATTGTGAACCCTAAATTTTTAAAATGAAAACAACTGTACCCTTTAAAAAAACATTACTTGTATTCTTCCTTCTGATCACATTCAGGCTTGCATTTGCAGTCGACCACCTCATATTTAAAAGCCCGACATTAGTTTCAGGAACGGCATTGAAATTAAACGCCGTTTATCGTTTTGATAATATAATGCCAAACGTATATGCCCTGGTAAGCATCGATAGTTTAATAAACGGCGCTACCGTTCCGATTTTTGACGATAATTCAGCCGGCACGGGTTATACCGATGCTTTTCAGCCACAAGTAACCATTCCGGGAGATCCTCATGGTAATCTGCATGAATCGTATGCGGTTTTTAAAATAACTTTTTATAATAGTCTGACCAATGGCGTTATTACTTTGCAAACAGTTGGTGCAACAGCTCTGGATATTGATGGAAATGCCGACCTGAAAGAATTTGATGAAATTGATATGAATGGCGGTAACGCAACTTATATGAGCACAACTCCTGATATTTCAGTGGTAAGTTCACTGAATTCTTCAGGGAAATCAAAATTCAGAGGAGACAATATTTTGGGTACTGAAAGGACGGGAATTGATACTTCTGCCCTGGGTAATATGTTCTCCGTTACCAACAGTACGATCAACAGCTTTAAAATAAAATTCGGTGCTAAAAGTAAATTAAACGGTTCAAGTTCACGCCAGTTCAGTCTTTATATGAAGGGCTTTCAATATCCCAACCAGCTTACTTTACCTGTTAAATTAATTGATTTCTCAGCTCAATATGATCAAACAAATGTTTCTCTTACCTGGAAAAGCGCCCAGGAGATCGATTTCAATTATTATGAATTGGAGCATAGCACAGACGGAAATAGTTTTACAACAACGAGTGTTGTATTTGGCGCTGCTGCAAATGGCGAAGGTGCAGAATATAATTATGTTGATAAATCTGTTGCCGGCAGAAGCGGTTTAATTTATTATCGCTTAAAAATGGTTGACATTGATGGCCATTTTACTTACTCACCCGTTCGGATTGTTCGCCTGGGTGAAGAAAAAACTTCTATCACGTTGACTGCTTATCCCAACCCCGTGTCAACCGATTTAAGAATCACTTTACCTGCTTCGTGGCAGAACAAACACGTGAATATTGAATTGTTTAACTCAAACGGACAACACGTAAATAACCTGGACATTGCAAATAGCAGCCAAACTGAGTCAATTTCGGTTGCATCACTTCAAAGAGGTATTTATTTTGTAAAAGCAAGTTGCGGTACTGAAACTGCTTCACAACAAATTATCAAGAACTAGATTTTTCATTTTAGGGTACCAATCTAAACCGGTCCTTTCCAGGATCGGTTTTCTGTTTTGCGAACCAGATGACTAAATCGCACGGTTTGTTTTGGGTCCGCATCTGTTATATCTTGCCGGCAGATTATTTTATAGTGTATAATGAAGGAATTCTCCGGGAAAAAAAATATCAAAAAATGGAATTAATACCAGTAAAAGAAACACTCGAAGAAAACGAGGAATTTGTCAGTAACCCGCTGTGCCAGGATACTATCTTTATGACCATTGAATTTTACAAAAAAGTTGGATTTACCCCGCCATGGATCTGCTATTATGTTCAGCACAATGGAAATTTAGTTGGTAGTGCCGGTATCAAAGGAAAGCCAGTAAATGGATCGATAGAAATTGCTTATGGCACGATTGAAAAATACAGGAAACAGGGTATTGGAACAGCGATCTGTAAGCTGCTGGTCGATCTTTCTTTGAAAACCGATCCTTCCATCAGGATTACTGCAAGAACTCTTCCTGAAAAAAATTTCTCGACCAGGATACTTGAAAAGAACCATTTCGAATTTACAGGAATCGTGAACGACCCCGAAGATGGAGATGTCTGGGAGTGGGTATTCAATCCGGTTAAAAAATAAAAAGTTCAATGTCCTATCGCAGGAAAGCATTAGCTTACCAACAAAAAAAACAGACTATGATTATCGTTCATGATATTTTTATTTGCAAACCCGGGAATGCTTCGAAACTTGCTAAAAAGTTCAAAGAAGCAATGACAGGTAATGACGAACTTGTCAATATTATGACTGACATGAGCGGCCAGTACAACAGAGTAGTCATGGTAAGCAAGTATGAAAGTCTTACCGCATGGGAACAAAGTTGGGAGAAATACAAACAGGACACTGAAGCCATGAAAAAAATGAACGAAATCATGGCGGGCTACCTGGACATGTATCTTACCGGTTCAAGGGAAATTTACCAGGTCTGGTAAAGTCCGGTATTCCCATTACTTGCTGTTATTGAGTTTTTGAAAAACGCGTCGCGAACCCGGTATGTGATCATACCAGGTTTAACTCCTTTTTTATATTCATCATTTCGGAAAAAAACTTTTCTTTTTCTTCGATAAAAGGAAAATGTGCAGAATTGGAAAACCAAATGATTTTCTTCTGAGTTTTGAATTTTTGGAAATACTGTTCTGTTAATTCGAAAGGATCAGTGT
>JBIOGV010000155.1:0-8475 GCA_044448365.1 Chitinophagales bacterium | reverse complement strand
TCTTATTTTCCAGACGGCTTTTTTTATGCTGTCACTTTATCAGTTCATTTAAAAAAATAGCCGCCCCGACTGAATCGGGAACGGCTTTGCTTATTAGCCCCTATGTAAAGAAAGATTATTGTTTGAAGAAAATGACACTGGCAAATTGATCAGATGATTGCAACGTTAATGAATAGATTCCAGTCAACAAACCAGCCGCCTCAAAGTTCCACATATTGGCTCCTGCATTGATCGCAACAGTGAAACTTTTTACTACAACGCCATTTGAGTTGATGATTTTAATTGATGCTGTTTCATTATGAATGGAATAAAACAATACGTGCAAAATATCTGCAACCGGGTTGGGTGATATTTGTAACCTCGATTGAGTTTCGCCCGCTATCCTTACATCATCACAGATACGTGTTTCACATCCTTTTTCTGTGTTAATGAGCAAACAAACTCTGTATACACCTCCGTGCTGATATGTATGAGATATTTTTTCACCGTTACCGGAAGTACCATCACCAAAGGTCCATCGATAACTAACAACAGCATCATCTGATCTATGAACACTGAACCCTCTGAATAGATAAGTATGGGGATCGACAAGTGAATCGGAATAATAACCGCCACACAGATCGGTAAGGCTGCGTACATTTATTTCGATACAATTATAAGCAGTGCAGCCATTCCGGAATAAAACTTTTACACAGGCCTGATAAATTCCGGGTGCAGGATAAGTATGTTTAATACTATAAGGAATATTTGATGAATCAGCTTCAGCAGTTAAGCAAGTATCAGTTCCATCTCCAAAACTCCAGCAAACACGCAACGGCTTATTTGGATTCGAAGAAACAAAATAAAATTCTTTTGCCAGGCTTGTTATGGATGGACTTGTTTCATACAACTTAACACGACAGGTGTCGGCATTGTATAAAAATATTTCCAGGTTCTTACATTTTTTTGCTTCGCATCCTCCATAATAATTAATGCTCACACAAACTTCATAAACACCCGACTGATCATAATGATGGCCGACTGTATAGGATCCTGTAAAATCTTCTGTATAGTAAATACAGCTATCCTTTCCATCTCCAAATGACCAGCAAATCCGTGCCGGTCTTTTTTCATGATCATTTTTTGGTAATGCCCGAAAATAAACATAGGAAAAATTATTAGCCGTTGGAGAAGAAATTTTTTCAAAATCTGCAGTACAACTATCCACTTCACCCACCTTGATAACCTTACAATTTTTCGATTCACATCCGCCATCATAAACAATTCTCACGCATACTTCATACTGACCTGGCGCTGCATAGGTATGATAAACGTTATAAGGAATGGCGGTTGTATTTGAATATTGAATGCAGGTATCATGATTGTCGCCGAAATTCCAGCAGATGTAAACAGGTCTTTTATTATGGTTGTGCCAGGGTTGTGCAACAAAATATTCTCCGGGAGAATTAGCTGTTGAAGCAATTGTTTCAAAATTAGCGGAACAACTATCCGGAGATTCTCCTATGCGGACCGGGTGGCAATAATAGGATTCGCATCCGCCATCATATTGAATTTTTACACAAACATTGTAGTTATCATTATGCGAATACAAATGATAAATCCCATAGTTGCCTGTATAATTTGTTGAGTACTGAATACAGGTGTCATGGGTATCGCCGAAATCCCAGCAGATGTAAACAGGTCTTTTATTATGGTTGTGCCAGGGTTGTGCAACAAAATATTCTCCAGGAGAATTAGCTGTCGAGGCAAGTGTTTCAAAACTTGCTTTGCAACTGTCGGCACTGCCGGTTTGTATCGTTTTACAAATGCCGGATTGGCAACCACCCTGGTACAAAATTTTTATGCAAATAGTGTAAGCGCCTGTTTGGGTGTATGTGTGACTTACAAAATAGTTATTGCTTAAAGACGGATCATATTGAATACAGGTGTCACGATTGTCGCCGAAGTTCCAGCAGATTTGTTCAGGTTTTTTATCATGATTACTCCAGGGCAATGCATGCAAACCAACAGTCAGAATATTGGAATTAGTTGAAGGCGTTATTTCAAAATCGGCGCGACAACTATCCGTTGTTTGTGCATTTGTTTTGGAACTTACAAGAACGAACATTGAAAACGCAAGCAGAGCGTACAATTTACTCATAGAATTTGTTTACGGTTAATGTATAGTTCTTCACAAAGGGTTTGGATAATAAACATGCTTATGACCATACCCGGAGCAGGAGGTTTAACAAACTTTTGAAAAACGAAACAAATTAAGTGCAGCTTTGTATCAGGAAATATTCTTCTGATGCTGGATGATGAAGTCGATAAGTTCCTCAAGATGAATATCTATTCTTGAGAGTGCATCAGTTATATCATCTCGGCTTACCTGGGCGGCGAATGACGGCATTTTTAATTTTTTCAATACGGATTTTACATCCATGCCTTCATATTTTGTGGGGCGGATAAGAGCTGAAGCATGAATAAAACCAGAAAGCTCATCAAAAGCGTAGATCATTTTTTCCATTTTCGATTCAGGTTCTATTCCAAAATATCGTGGGCCATGAGAAGCAATGCAACGGATCACTTCCGGATCAACATTTCGTTTTTCCAATTCTTCAATAATGACGCGGCAATGATCATCAGGATATTTTTCCCAATCTGCATCGTGAAGCAATCCTGATAATTCCCATTTCAATGCCGTTTGCTGATCTGCATTTTCTTTTTCAATGGCCCACGATCTCATTAATGATGCCACCTGCATCATGTGCAATCGCAGACGTTCATTAAGCACCCATTCATTTAATAATGCATGAGCCTCTTCAATATTCATTAAGTTGCCTGCATTTTGAGGATCACCAAAATTGGTACGGCCAAGATTGTGACTAGGCATAATTGTTACAGGCAAAGTATGGTGTGATAATGAAAGCTATTGACTACTTTACATTCTTACTTACAATTTTTGCAAGATCAAACATCGAGACCTGGTCTTTGCCAAAAAGTGGTTTCAACTTAGAATCAGCATTGATCATTCTTCTGTTCTTTTTGTCCTGCAGATTATTTTTCTTGATATAATCCCAGATCTTTTTTATAATATCTGTTCTTGGAATTGGTTTGCTGCCCACTACTTCACCTAATGTAGCGCTGGGTGTAAGAGGAGCCATAAAAGCTGCATTTGGTTTTCTTTTAACTTTTTTTGCTGCTTTTTTTACTGGTTTTGAAGTAGACTTTTTAACTGCTTTTTTCTTTGAAGCTTTTGCCATGATAATTGAATTTTGAGGTTAGTAAAAAATTTTGTTATCTGCTAATTTAGAATTATCTTACTCATACTTCCAAAAGAGTTTTTTCATATAAGTTAATTTTTCGTTTTCCCGTGTGCAAAAAAGTCAATAAATACTCTAAATTGAGTATTGCCGGATTGACTTTTAAGAAACACCTTACGTCGAAAATTCCTGCACCACTTGAAACCACATCCCTGCCCATGAACCGGAAACAATTTAATTAACATCAAAAATGCAAAATTATGGGAAGCGCAATTGAAAGATACGTAATTAAGCATCTTTCTGGCAGCAAAGCCAACCAGGTTGAAGAATTTGATTATAGTAAAAACGAACTTAAAATTGGAAGGGCAGCGGATAGTAACATCCAGTTTGATCCCGAAGCTGATGTTGTGGTAAGCCGTGAACATGGCAAAATTGTGAAGAATAGCTCCGAACCACCTGAATTTTCTATTATTGATAATAACAGCCGTAATGGAATTTTCGTGAACAAGGTCCGGGTCAAGGGTTCAGCAAAACTCTCTCCCGGTGATGAGGTTCAGTTGGGTAACAACGGGCCTTTGTTTGTATTCGATATTTTCCCACGTCCCCAGGACATGATGATGGCTACAAGGGTGGTTGAAATCCCCACCAGCATCAAACCCACCACTATTTCTGAAGTGCAAACGGCAGAAGTCGTTCCCGCTGAACCGGTGAAAGTGGGTCTCGGTAAGCAAACTGTTGAAAGAATGCTGGTAGCTGAAAGGAAAAAATCCACCAGTAAAATAGCCGTTATTCTCGGCAGTGTTGTGTTGGTATTAGCGATACTGGGATTTGCATTCCGGAACCAGTTATTCAAGGGAAAGACAACGACTATTGTAAAAACAGACAGCGCGAACAAACAATACATCGATCAGTTGAAGAAGAAAAGATCACCTGAGCAGATTGCAACAGAAAACAATGATAAAGTTGTTCAGATTGAGTTTGGATGGCAACTGGTTGATGCAAGCACCAATGCTGAACTATGGCACAAATATGTGATCATGGTGGATCCAAAAACAAAACAGCAATATTATTCTGCTTTATATATTCAAAATGCGAATGGAAAATATGAACCTTTCCTGGATGTTCAGAGAAACGTACCGGTTGGTATACAGGTTGGTCGTGATGGATATACCGGTTCAGGATTCGTAGTGTCTGCAGATGGATTTATTCTTACCAATCGCCATGTGGGTGCATCCTGGAACACGGCATATCATTTCGATACTTATGCTTTCCCGGGTTCAGCAGTGGTTGTTAGAAATGGCAAAATGGAAATTGTTCCTAATGCAGTTACAGCAGATATGCTTGAAGGCTGGGTTCCCTCAGAGGCAACCATGATAGGTGGCCAGGTTGCCCGACCGGGTCAAATAATAGGTAAGAACACATACATAAATGTTGTATTTGCCGGTACGGCTCTACGTCGCCCCATTGTTTCATCAACCCCTTCAGACGATCATGATGTTTGCCTTCTGAAAGTAGATATCCCGGAAGCCTTATCAGCAGTTAACATGAACGATAACTACGACCAGATTCAACCGGGCCAGCAAGTAACTGTTATGGGTTACCCGGGTGTGGCTCCCCCGGAATATGTAGTTCGTAAATCAAACGATCCCTTTAAACCTAATCTTAGCTTTACTACTGTGCCGACGCCAACAGTAACCCCCGGGGGTATTGGGAGAATTATTCCGGGATCTTCTGATAAAACCCTAAACTATAGCGCCTTTGGGGACTCGTATCAGCTTACTGTTAATGCAACCGGTCCTGGTAATAGTGGTGGTCCTATGTTTGATGATGAAGGTAATGTGATCGGAATTTATTATGCCGGGAGCAATGACCCTAAAATGGGCTTAATATCTTTTGCGGTGCCGATCAAATACGGTCTTGAATTAATGGGCAGAAAGAAAGTAGGACCTACCAGATAGGATCATAATGATGACGATGGAATAGTGTCCGCGTAACCCGATTATTCATCATTATGCGATCCTTGAACATACATACGGAAATAAGAGGTTATAAAATACAGGAAAGAATCGGTATCGGTGGCATGGGTGAAGTGTACAAAGCATTTCACCCAGGCCTTAACCGTGTTGCTGCTGTTAAGTTTCTTTTCCAAAAAGAACATGCGGAACGATTCAAAAATGAAGCATACATCCAGTCTTCTGTAAATCATCCCAATATTGCAAAACTGTACGAATATGTGGTTGATGCAGATACTCCCTGCATTATTATGGAATATGTAGAAGGCATTTCACTCGATTCTTATATTTATAAACATGGAAGGATCAACAGCCCGGAAGCGGAAAAAATATTGATACAAATTGTATCAGCCTTGAAATATCTGCACGGGAAAAATATACTTCATCGTGATGTCAAGCCACAAAATTTCAAGATCGAAAATGACGGCACAGTAAAAATGCTTGATTTTGGCATTTCGAAAAATGAATACACACCCAAACTTACACAACTGGGTTTTGTGGTTGGAACCACGGAGTACATGGCGCCTGAACAATTTGAGCATAAAGTGGAAAAGAAGTCAGATATATGGAGTCTCGGAGTTATGGCATACGAGATGCTTACCGGAAGTTTGCCATTTGAGTCAAACAATCCAATTGCACTGCGTAACCAGATCGCTAAAGCAAAATTTACCGATCCAAAAATCCTTGTTCCGCAGATATCCGAAAAGCTTATTGATTTAATAGACAGGAGCTTAAAAACAAATCCATCCAATCGTGCCTCTGCACAGGAAATTGAAGAATTATTGATCGGGAAAGAAGCAGTTAAAAAGATAGAACCGGAAAAAAAGATCCAGGCAGAAAAGAAGATCAATTTACCTGCTTTAAATCCTAAATCTATAAACATAACTATTCAGCGGAAATGGATTTATGCAGGAATTTCTTTTATTGCGATTGTAGTGGTGATCATTTTATTTTCCTATGGCTCTGGTTCATCAAAGTCTTCAATCAGCAGGAAAGACACGATAATTCCCGTTGGTGTATCTGATATACAAGATCAAAATAATGTTAATTCCGGATTCACTAAAGTAAGGATAGCTGTAAATAACGTCGAAAATGCAGTGATCATTTTGCCCGATAGCACCAGGAAATCTGTTCCGGCTGATTTAACCGGTAAGCCGGGAGAAAGTTATAATGTTATTTTGCGTGCAGATGGTTTCGACGATAAATTAATCCCTGTCACTTTTGTACAGACCTCTAAAACTTATACATATAGTCTTGATAAAAAAACTGAAGAATAATGTTTAATTTATTTAGCAAAAAAAAGAAACAGCAGGAATTGCAAAAGGATACCAAAGAGTTTGATGCAGGTACCCTTAAATCAGTAATCGTTTCTGACCTGGGAAATATCAGGACAAACAATGAAGACATTGGTCTTTTTTTCAGGATTGGAGATGAAGTGATCAGTCGTGAAAAAGGGTGCCTGATGATGGTAGCAGATGGCATGGGTGGTCACAATGCGGGTGAAGTAGCCAGCAGGATGGCTGCCGATATCATCAGTCATGAATATTTTAAACTAAACGGCTCAATAGAAAAAAGCCTGGCTAAAGCGTTTGAACTGGCAAATAAAAATATCTTTGAAATGTCGATGTCCAATAAATCCGTAAAAGGAATGGGAACTACCTGTACTACTCTCATTATTGCTGATAAAATTATTTATTATGCCCAGGTGGGCGACAGCCGGGCCTATCTTTTAAAAGATAATAAGATCTCACGAATTACAGAAGATCAGACTTATGTTCAGGAGTTAGTCAAAAACGGTGAAATTACCATGGCCGAAGCTGCGGTACATCCCAAACGAAATATACTGACCAATGCGATGGGTACAAAAGATTCCCTTCGTGTTGATACAGGAAAATTTGCGCTTCCGTTCGAAGAGAAAGACCGCCTCATGATTTGTTCAGATGGACTATACGAATATTTAAATGATAACGAAATAGCCCGGATATTGGGCGGAAATTCTCTTCATCATGCGGCCAATGAAATGGTGGAGGAAGCCAAGAAAAGGGGAGGGCATGATAATATTACTGTTGTGCTCGCAGAAAAAATATCCGTAACCAATGGAACCACTGAAAAGCAAACAAAGGATTTTGATATACCACAAACACAAGAATACGATTTACCATGATTGGAAAAAAAATTCAGAATTACGAGATTACTGCACATTTGGGCGAAGGGGGCATGGGAACGGTCTACCGTGCCAGCGATAGTATTCTGAATCGCGATGTAGCATTAAAAATGCTGCACACACCTTTATTGCAGCAGCCACTTTTTCTCGAAAGATTTAAAAAAGAAGCAAGGGTGCTGGCACAATTGCTTCATCCCAATATTGCCGTCATCTATAACATGATTGAGCAGGATAATAACCATTTTATGGTGATGGAATATGTGGAGGGGAAGAATCTTGATGCATTGTTGAAACAGTATAAAACCCTTTCTTATAAAATTGTAGTGCCTGTAATTATTCAGGCACTTGAGGGTTTGGGGCATGCACACCGAAAAGGTATTTATCATCGGGACATCAAACCTTCAAACCTGATTTTAAAATCAGATGGAACAGTAAAGTTGATGGATTTCGGTATCGCCATGGTAGCCGGTGAGCAACGATTAACGCAGGTAAACAGGGTGGTGGGAACTGTTGAATACATAGCGCCAGAGATTATTCAAGGGAAAGAGCCATCAATGTCAACAGATCTTTATTCAATGGGTGTAACCATGTATGAATTACTTACCGGCAAATTACCCTTTGAAGGAAACTCTGATTTTAATTTAATGCAGGATATACTTAAAAAGAGACCCCTTGATGTAGATAAATTGAATGCTTCAGTCCCAAAGGTTTTGAGTAATATCGTAATGAAGACCCTTGAAAAGAAACCCAGTGATCGCTTTGCAGACGCGAGAGAACTACAACAAGCTTTGACAAACGCTTTTCCTGATCTGAAAAATGTAGAATTAACCGACAGTTACGTTAGTACTGCAGCACAATATATATCCTCGCCTTCAATACCATTAAAAAAAGGAGTTACTCCGCAAGCCACCCAGGTATTCCAGGGATCTGATACCCGGACTTCTCCTGCTTTTTTTGGAAAGATCAAAGAAAAAATTTTAGCCAGGGAAAACAGGGTATGGGTTATTTGCGGATCTGTTGTGTTACTCACGGCGGTAATGGCTTTTATCTTTATGCC
>JBIOGV010000154.1:0-8572 GCA_044448365.1 Chitinophagales bacterium | reverse complement strand
GATAAAAACCCGGATGAACTAAATAATATCAGTGCGTATATCAATTCAATTTTCATTTTCGGCGGTGCATTCGGTGGCTTAATATCCGGCATTATCAGCGATAAAGCCGGAAGAAAAACAGCAGTAATATTTTCAATTGCCTGCTATGGCTTATTTACCATTCTTACGGGTTATATGCCCAACTGGTGGGGTGTTGTCATTTGTCGTTTTTTCAGTGGCTTTGGCCTGGGTGCTATACTCGTTACAGGCACTACAATTATGATAGAAGAATGGCCACAAAAAACAAGAGCGATTTTTATTGGCTTTTTATCGATAAGCATACCAGTCGGTATCTTTTCAGCCGGCTTGATTAATTACTTTGTGTCGTCATGGAGGCAGGGGTTTTTAATTGGAATCATACCTGTTACCATTGCAATACTCTCTGTTTTTTTATTGAAAGAATCGACGAAATGGAAATATGATCGCGAACAGGTAGTTCATCATAAAAAGAAAAATGAGAAAATTTTTGCTATCGATCACAGGTATGATTTAATTAAAGGCTCTGTAATCTTCGGAACCATGCTCATTGGTTTATGGGCTATCTTTTCCTGGATACCAACATGGATCCAAAGCCTGATTACTACTGACGATGCACAAAAAGAGCGTGGTTTAAGCATGATGATGCTCGGCATGGGTGGATTGACGGGTGGTTTTTTTTCCGGCTGGTTAACGAATGCAATAGGTCCCCGCAGATCGATGCTGTTATGTTTTTCAGTATGTGCCCTCTTATCCTTCGTATTATTTAAAACCAATTCATCTTTTTCAACCGCTATTTATATTGAGATCGCGGTAATGGCTTTGTTTTTTGGTGCCAGCCAGGGAGTATTGTCTGTTTATATTCCCGGGTTGTTTCCGGTTACAATACGCGGCACAGCCACAGGCTTTTGTTTTAATACAGGAAGGCTCATCACAGCAACAGCGGTATTATTTGTAGGAGTGCTTGTATCTGCATTAGGAGGTTATGGCAATTCTCTCTTTATTTTTTCATTGGTATTTGTGATCGGGTTTATCGTAACTCTTTTATCAAAAAATAATACAAAAAAAGATACTGAAGAAATACAGCAGGCCGGAACATTAAATACGGGAATAGAAAACTTTCAGAAAGTTCTTTAGAAATACAAGTCAAAACAGATCATACGAATAGTAATATTTAAAAACAAATTACATGGCACATATACAAGTACCAGAAGGAGTGCCGGGCATAAGAAGCCTGGTACTATTCAGGCCTGAGACAGGTAAACATCTTTATGAGCTGGCGCAAATATTATTGCGCGGTGAATCATCATTGTCAGAAGCAGAAAGAGAATTGATCGCTTCTTATGTTTCTTACCGGAATGATTGTACGTTTTGCTGGAGCAGCCATGCTGCTGCTGCACGTTGTTTATATGGCGATGAAAAAAATATTGTGGATGAAGTATTGAGAGATATGCAACATTCAAATGTCAGTGATAAAATGAAAGCCTTATTAAATATAGCTGGTAAAGTGCAGGTGCTTGGTAAAGAAGTAAAGCCTGAAGATATAGCCGCAGCAAGACTTTTGGGTGCCAGTGATAGGGAGATTCATGATACAGTATTAATAGCTGCCAGTTTTTCGATGTTCAACCGGTATGTAGATGGGCTTGCAAGTCTTACTCCAACTGATCCCGTGATCTATGAAGAAATGGGAAAACGAATGGCAAAAGGATACGTATTGCCGCAACAGCAATGAATCAAACAATTTGACCTATGCCACATATTGACATCAAAAACAACTTACCGGGTATAAGGGGATTAATGGCCTTTCGCCCTGAAACGGCTGAGCCAATGAGTGCTTTAGCCGAAGTTTTATTGCGGGGTACAGAAGGATTAAGTCCGGCAGAAAGAGAACTGATCGCAACCCATGTGTCTTACCTGAATGATTGTTTTTATTGTCATCACTCACACGGAGAAATTGCCTGTATTTATTTGGATAATAACAGGGACCTGGTAGAACAAGTGAGAAAGGATTATGACAAAGCGGCTATCTCTGAAAAACTAAAGTCATTATTGGCAATAGCTGCAAAAGTTCAGCAGGGAGGGAAATTTGTTGCAAAAGATGACATCGACAAGGCGAAGGAAATGGGTGCTACTGACAGGGACATACATGATACTGTTTTAATCGCGGCTGCATTCTGTATGTTTAATCGGTATGTGGATGGATTGGCAGCCATCACTCCAACTGATATGTCATCGTACCCTCTTCGTGCTAAACAAATAACAGAAAATGGATATGGCAGCCATATTTATACTGCGAAACAACCGGTGTAGAAAAAATTTATTTTATAAAACTTTTTGTAGACAAGTCAATAATTATTATCAACCAAACAAAGCTTTTATGAGAAAAACAATGAGACCAATAGCAGTGTTACTATGGATACTGCTTTTACCTTGCTTTCTGCTTGCCCAGGAAAAAACTATCAATGGCAAAGTAATCGATGCGAATGGTGTTCCCTTGTCAGGGGTCAACATACTGATCAGGCAAACCAATACGGGAACAGTTACCGATGCTGAAGGGAAATTTAAATTATCTGTTCGCGATAATGCAACGATCATTTTCAGTTTTGCAGGTTTTAAATCAATATCCGTACAGGCCCAGTCTCTGCAGGATAATGCATTGATAAAACTGGAGGAAGATTTTGCAAAGCTGGATGAAGTGGTTGTTACGGGTCTTGCTACTTCTGTTAAAAGAAGAAACCTTTCCAATGCGGTCGGAACCATTTCAAACAAGGAGTTAAATGGGGTGGCACCCGCCCAGACTTTTGACGCCGCGCTTAATGGAAAAGTAACAGGCGCTTATATTAATGCTAACAGCGGGGCACCGGGCGGAGGAATATCTATTAAGCTGAGAGGCGTAACCTCAGTATTCGGAAATACCCAGCCATTGTTTGTCGTTGATGGTGTGTACATGGACAATTCAACTGTTTCCGCCGGCTTGAATGCCATTACTGCCGCCGCTGCCGGTGGGAATGCCTCCAACCAGGATAACCCATCCAGTCGCATTGCCGACCTAAGAGCTGAAGACATTGAAAATATTGAAATCTTAAAGGGGGCATCTGCGTCGGCTATTTACGGATCAAGAGCCGCTGCGGGTGTCGTAATTATTACTACAAAAAGAGGAAGATCAGGTAAAACAAAGATCAGTTTTTCACAGGATGTCGGTTTTATTAAAGTAAGCAAACTGCTGGGAGTACGCCAGTTTACGCCGGAAACAGCAGCAAGTTTGTCGAGTGACCCGGCAACAAGCGCGGCATTGAAACAAGAATTTCAGGATGCACAAACTGCAGGAAAAATATTCGATTATGAAAAAGAAGTGTATGGAAATACCGGTTTTACACGCAACAGCACTTTGAGTATGACTGGTGGAAATGAAAAAACAAGCTTTTATTTTTCTGCAGGTCAGAAAAAGGAAGATGGTATTGTGAATGGAACCGGCTACCGTAACACCAGCATGCGGCTGAATGTAGATCATAAGATAAATGACAATATCAAGATTGGAGTAAGTACGAATTATGTAAACTCTTCTGCGGACAGGGGACTGACGGGTAATGATAACAACGGCGTCACGTACAGTATTTCGCTTTCGTCAACGCCCGATTTTGTTGACTTGCACCCCAATCAATTTGGCGTTTATCCCGCTAACCCGTTTTCGGCATCAAATGTTTTGCAAACTATTGCATTGATGCGTAATAACGAAACTGTCAACCGGTTTACCACCGGATTCAACCTGGACGCTACTTTGCAGAAAGGAAACAGGTCCACTACAAAATTGATTGGCAAAGGCGGAATCGATTTTTATGATTTGGTTACTACTGCATTATTTCCAAGGGAACTGCAATTCCAGGTTGTCAATAAAGGAACTTCTATACAGGGCTTTACCAAAAGCCTGAATACAAATTTTATTTTATCACTCGTAAATACTTTCGATCTTTCGCAAAAAGTAGACCTGACAACTTCTGCCGGTCTCACACAGGAGAACGGTGATTTCAATAACATACTTGATGTAGCAACGCAGGTTGCACCGGGTCAGTCGAATGTTGACCAGGGAGGCTCTTTAACTGCACAACAACTTAGGAATAAATTTCAAAATGAAGGCATATTTGCCCAGGAAGAAGCGAGCATCATCGACGCCATTAATTTAACAGCCGGCGTACGTTTTGACAGGTCTTCCAACAATGGCGATGTTTCTAAATTTTATGTTTACCCGAAGGGAGGCTTATCAGTCAATCTTACAAAAATGAACTTGTTTGATAAGAGCGGATTCGATAACCTGAAACTTCGCGCGGCCTATGGGCAATCAGCCAACTTCCCGGCTTTCGGAAGTAAGTTTACAACGCTGGTGGCCTCCAACATAACAGGAACACAAGGATCGATAGTAAACGTCCAGGGAGGCGATCCAAATATAAAACCGGAACGTCAGACAGAATTTGAAACAGGTATTGATTTTAGTATTTTTAAAAGTAAGTTGAATTTTGAACTTACTTTTTATAACAAAAAGATCTTCGATTTTCTTTTATTAGCTACTGTTCCGCCGTCATCCGGATTCTCTACAAAATTTGTGAACGCGGGTGATTTGCGTAACCAGGGTATTGAACTGGGATTGAATGCACAGATTTTATCCCTGGCAAATGTCAAATGGAATTCAAATATTAATTTCTGGATGAACCGCTCAAAGGTTACAAGGCTCGTGATACCACCGGTTATATTGGGTTCCTTTGGAACAAGTTTGGGAACATTCCAGATAGAAGAAGGTAAATCAGCTACGCAGATCGTGGGCACAGATGCGCCCGGTCATCCTTCCGGTTTGGTTGTGTTAGGCGACCAGGAACCAAAATTCCAAATGAACACTTTCAATGAAGTCACATTCTTTAATAAGATAAGCCTGCGATTTCTTATTCATTGGAAATACAAAGGAGATAACGTGAATCTCACAAACCTCCTGAATGATTTTGGAAGCACCAGTCCGGACTATGATGCTGATGCAGATAAAAATGGTGTGCCTGATGGCCCTCAAAGAATCGGTCAATTCCTTGGCGGCAGCGCAAGAGGATTTGTTCAGAACTCAGGCTACCTGCGATTTAGAGAAATAGGATTGTATTATACTTTCAATAAAATACCGGGCAACGTGATCAAAGATATTCGTACAGGTGTTTCATTCAATAATTATATTACGATTACAAAATACAAAGGATACGACCCGGAAGTTTCCAATTTCGGAACCGGCTTTTCAACCGGAATAGATGTGGATCCATTTCCTGCGTCAAAACGTGCCATGTTCAGCGTAACAGTTGATTTCTAAATCTAAAACAAATATTATTATGAAAAGGATATTCAATATAAAGATCTATATACTGTTGTTTCCGCTTATTGTGTCATTATTTATTTCATGTAAGAAAGAATATGGCAACCTGAACAGTCCGACAGTAGAAGATTATTTAAAGGATGCGTCAAAGGACCAGCTAAATGGACTTATCAGCGGTGCTCTTTCAGGGATGAGGATCAATGACGGGATCTATCTTGATGCCGTTGGTGTAATCGGCCGTGAAATCTATCGCTTCTCAAACGCTGATCCACGATATGTATCAGAATTACTTGGTTCAGGAAGCACCACATTAAACAATACGGGTTTCTATATTACAAATCCATGGGCTTCACGTTACCGCGTGGTAAAAAATTGTAACGTGCTTATTGAGGCTGCAACCAATTCAACACAAATTTCTGATGTCGAAAAGAAGGGCTATACCGGTTTTGCAAAAACATTGAAAGCCTATGAACTTTTATTGAATCTTAACCTGACTTACAGTAATGGCATCAGGGTAGATGTAGCGGATCCTGATCACCTGGGTCCCATCCTGACTTATGACGAGTCTATAGCGGCCATCTCATCGTTATTGGATGAAGCTAAAACCGATCTCAGCGGAGCCACGGTTAACTTTCCTCTTACTTCTGGTTTTACCGGGCTTGATGATGCGGCGGGATTAACAAAATTTAACCGGGCACTTGCAGCAAGAGTGGATGTATATCGTAAACTGTGGTCGGCTGCGTTGACAGATTTGAGTGCTTCTTTTTTTGATATCAACGGTGATTTCAATGCAGGAGCGTTTGAAGAATTCAGTACCGGCAGCGGCGACCTGTTAAACCCCGCTTTCTTTGATCAAAACAGCAACGGTGAAGTTCGGCTTGCTCATCCTTCCTATGTCACCGATATTGTTGCGGGTGATGACAGGATCGGCAAAGCAACATTGCGCACTTCGGCTGCATCAAATGCAGGATTAAGCAGCGACCGGGATGTGTGGGTATACAGATCCAGCACTGCCCCAATACCCATCATCCGTAATGAAGAATTGATTCTTATTGATGCTGAGGCTAACATTCAAACGAATTCATTACCTGAAGCTGTCACAGCAATTAACATCATCAGGGCAGGGCATAATCTCCCGGCATATAGTGGTGCGGTAACACAAGATGCATTGACTGATGAAATGCTGAACCAACGGAGATATTCTTTGTTTTATGAAGGCCACCGCTGGATAGATATGCGGAGGTATGACAAACTTGCTTCGTTACCGATAGACAGAACGGATGATGATGTATGGTCTGCAATGCCTGTACCTCAAACAGAACAATAAATTTTAAAAAATGAGTGGCGAGATCAATCATTTCTATTCGCCACTCATTTTTTGGTAGTGGGTCAGTTTCATTTCACGCAAACCTGCCGGCCGGTAGGCAGGGGCGCTAAGCCTAAATACAAGGCGCAAAGCCATAACCAGAAGGCTTTGCGAATCTTTGCCGCTTTGCGTGAAACCAGTTTTCAAACTGACCCACTACACACTTTTTTGATTTTTCACTTTTTAATTTTGAATTGACTATGGCACACATTGATCTTGGCAACGATCTCCCCGGCATTCGGGGACCTATGGCTTTTCGCCCCGAAACGGCCCAACCATTAAATGCATTGGCAGAAATACTGCTTCGTGATGATAATAATACATTGACTCGTGGAGAAAGAGAATTAATTGGCGCTTACGTTTCTTCACTGAATGATTGTTTTTTTTGCCAGAACGTACATGGCGCCATGGCCCAGCATTATATGCAATGCGACATGCCGTTTATTGATGCAATAAAGAAAGATTATACAGCTACGCCTGTTTCAGAAAAATTAAAAGCTTTATTATCTATTGCAGGAAGCGTACAAAAAGGAGGCAAAACTGTCACTGAAAAACAAATTGAAAAAGCAAGGAGTTCAGGAGCTACTGATAAAGAAATTCATGATACGGTTTTAATCGCAGCTGCTTTTTGTATGTTCAATCGCTATGTGGATGGCCTTGCAACCTGGGCTCCGCAGGACAGGCAGTTTTATGTGAACCGTGCACCCATGCGTGCGGAAGAGGGCTATGCCGATTTGGATTTTTATAAATAACCAAAGGGAGGAATGGTGAGAAGTGAAATGGAGAATTTTACATTTGACGTCTGTCGTCTCACGTTTCAAAACACAGTTTGCTTTTTTCATGCAGCAGCTTTCATTTATCTTAGAAGCATGAAAAAATTTATTGCGATACTGTTTGCCCTCATTGTTGTTTTTAGTATTTCAGCACAACAAGAAGTAAAAACTCCTGCTGAAATTTATGGCGAGTTATTTACTGATGTCCAGATGCGGCATGTTTTCCCTGATAGTAAAACTTTTGCTGATTGTACTCCCAAAAGAGATCCAAAAGAAATTGTGAAGGATTATCTCGCCATGAAAAATAATTCTTCTATTCGTTTTAAACTGGATGAATTTGTAGGGGCTAATTTCATTCCTCCAAAACCACCGCAGTCTAATTATAAAACACAGGAAAAGGATGTAGCAGAACATATAAAAAATCTATGGAACGTTTTAAAAAGAGATGCAGACACCGCAGTAAATGGAAGTTCCCTGCTCCCATTGCCGCATCCTTATATCGTTCCCGGCGGGAGATTTGGTGAAATTTATTACTGGGATTCTTATTTCACCATGCTTGGTTTAAAGGAAAGCGGTCGTGCGGATATGATCGAAAACATGGTAAAGAATTTCGCTTATCTCATCGATATGTACGGACATATTCCGAACGGTAATCGCAGTTATTATATCAGTCGCTCACAACCTCCATTTTTTTCATTGATGGTTGAATTGCTTGCATCCATAAAAGGAGATGAAGTGTACACGGCTTATTTAACGGAAATGCAAAAGGAATATGATTTCTGGATGGAAGGAGCAGATAAATTAAAACCAGGGCAGGCGCACAGGCGGGTTGTAAAATTGAAAGATGGAACGATATTGAACCGTTATTGGGATGATGCTGCAACACCCAGACCTGAAGGATTTAAAGAAGATGTGGCAGTCGCAGAGCGTTCAGGGAGAAATAAAGAAGAAATGTATCGAAATCTTCGCGCTGGTGCGGAGAGTGGGATTGATTTCAGCAACCGCTGGTTTGCTGATGGAAAAAATATCATCACAATTGAGGTCATTGATTTTATTCCTGTTGATCTCAATTCGCTC
>JBIOGV010000153.1:0-8696 GCA_044448365.1 Chitinophagales bacterium | reverse complement strand
TCTGATCAATCACAAAAGGAGTGTATGATTTTTGTTCCTGGTGTGTCGGTATCTCATAACTTGGATCACCTCCATTCAAATCAGGATAAGAAACCTGTCTTTCCATAATACCGGTTAAGGAATCTCTCGTTCCGTCAACAATACCCGGGCGCAATTCGAAATAGCCCGAATGCAGTTGTGTATATCCCCATTTTCGATGAAGACCGATGGTAGCATCTGTATTAAAGTTGCTGAATTGTGAATTCAAAACATAGCCATCATTGGGATTTTTATAAGCATGCGCCATGATGTTATCAACTCTTGCACTCCAGGCAATTCCATTTTTTGTTCCTGCCAGGTGAACCATGTTATTGATCAGCCCGTTATTGGTTTGATAATTAAATAAAATATCTCCTTTTGTTTGTCCCTCGGGAATTGTTTTTTCGGGAATAAGATTGATAACACCCGCAATTGCATCCGAACCATAAGCCAGTGATGCAGGTCCTTTTAAAATTTCATACCGGCTTACAGCATCAGGATCAGCTTCAATGCCAAACTCATCAAACCAGACCTGGTCAACCTGCTGCACCCCATCATTAACAGTTAGCACACGATTATACCCAAGCCCCCTGATAACAGGTTTTGAAATACTTTGTCCGATAGTCATGGCGGAAACACCAGGCACTTTGGCAACTGCATCGATAACATTTGTCGATGAATTCCTAAGTATATCTTTATTTGACATCACCGAAACAGACATCGGATATTTTTTGTAATCCATTGCCGAGGACACGCCTGTTACAATGACGTCTTCTAATTCAACCCCGTGTACTGAAAGTTCAAACGTAAGGGTGAGAATTCCTTTTACTGTTATTTGATATGATTTGGCAGCATAACCAACGACACTCACATCTACCAGGTAAGTTCCCTGAGGTATTTTTTTTATAGAAAAAAAGCCCGATGAATCTGAAACAGCTCCAATTTTTAAATCGGGTATGTAGACGGAGCTTCCTTCAATAGGCTGCCCGCTATTTGATTCTTTAATTTTTCCCTTTATCTCATTCTGGGCATAACATAAAACGCCAACTGCTGCAAATACAGCAAACAACAATAACCTTTTCATCATTAATTAGTTTAATAATAAAATATGTCTGTAAACAAGGCCTTCACAAAAAGAAAAAAATCAAATTGACTGCGGAGGAGGAGTAGGAATTTTTTTTACCCTTAACGGTAACAGCGTTGAATAAAAATAAAATGTATGTTTCGGAGGTTTAATCAGTACAAGCACCTGGGAACCTGAATGGGGAAATAATGTTTGCAGTAATTGAAAAAGCTCATTCGCGATCTTATTGCTCATATCGTTTTCTTTCCAGTGTTCATTAACTTTATTCAAAAGAGCCGTTTCTTTTTTATCAGCAAGAGCACGAATGATGATCTTATTCTTTTCGATTCTCTTTTCGATCACATCATACATTTCACCATTTAAGCTAAACTCGTCATCACCATCCCAGTTGAGCTGTTTCATTGCTTTTTTATCATCCGATAAAAAGACAAAGTCCTTTTCATCTTCAGTTGTTGACTGGATGCGAATTGATTCCTTCATTTCCGATTTTATCTGCTGCTGCCGCAAATAAAAAATAATATGATAGCCGATGATGTTGAGAAAGAAACAACTTAAAATGAATAGTATGATTAACTTCTTCACGCCCATTTTAGTTAACCGAAATTAAGGAATAAATATCTGGAGTGATGAGCGCCCTTTCCGTTCTTTTCAAAAATCAACAATAAGACTTGTTCTTTAACTGCTGTTGCAGTTTAGCCTTTGACTTATTGAAAACATTTCTTCCTTTATCAATGCCGGCCCTTAATTTTTTTTGTTCTTCTATTGGCAAATGGATCACATCCCGGCATTCTTTACTGCAACAGCCCTCATATTTTTCCCTGCATTCATCACATTGAATAAAAAGTAAATGACAGGCATCGTTCATGCAGTTCACATGTATATCGGCAGGCTTGCCGCACTGATGGCACCTGGCAATGACCTCATCCGTAATTCTTTCTCCCAACCGCTGATCAAACACAAAATTCTTTCCATGGAACTTATTGACCAATCGCTGGCTGTCCGGAAGTCGGCCTCTTTCTTTTACCTGGTTGATATAATGAATGATGCCGCCTTCCAAATGAAAAACGTTTTTAAACCCATTATGAAGCATGTAGGCAGACGCTTTCTCACAACGAATGCCACCGGTGCAATACATAATGATATTTTTATCCCGCTTATCATCCATCATATCAACAGCCATGGGTAATTGTTCCCGAAACGTGTCACTGGGAATCTCAATGGCGTTTTCAAAATGACCCACTTCATATTCGTAATGATTGCGCATGTCGATTATGATCGTCCCAGGCTCATTCGTCAATTTATTGAACTGTTCTGCATTCACATATCTCCCTCTGTTAGACATATCAAATGTGGGATCCGTAATTCCATCAGCGACTATTTTTTTTCTCCCTTTAATATCCAAAGCAAAGAACGATTTGCCGTCATCATCTACAGCTATATTCAATCGCAATCCATTTAAAGGCTCGATGGAGTAGAGATACGACTTAAATACATCGAAATTTTCTTCGGGCACACTCACCTGTGCATTGATCCCTTCAGTTGCTAAATAAATTCTTCCCAAAACACCAATGGCATTGAAAGCCCTGTATAAAGTATTCCTGAAAATTTCAGGGTCGGGAATTTTAAAATAACAATAAAAGGAAACGGTAGTGCGCGGAGTTGGATCGTTAAGAATGCTTTCTTTTAATTCCCTCCGGGAAATACGGTTGTGTAAAGGAGCCATGATTTTTGAATTTGACCCCGATTCGTCGGGAAATTTTTAATTGGACAGTTGCAGGCTGAACCAAATTCGGCGTAAAGATAGTGAATCTCTATGCGTCTGGCCGCTTTAGGCGGCCTGACGGATCTCACTGTTCATTCTCCCACTCCCCTTGTAAATATTCCATGCAAACCAATACGGAATCCCATAACAGGCCTTCTGCCCTCTTCAAATCCCCAGATGCCATCAATACGCAAAATCTTGAAGATATTTTCAAGGCCTGCAAATGCTTCGGCGTAATTATTTTTTTTGTTTACATAAAAAGCATTTGTTCCCCCGACCAAATGCCAGTTAAGTCTTCGGAACAATGGAATTTTATTAGTAAGAAACCCATTGAAATGATATTCCGCATGAAAGCTTGTATAAAAACTTTCCGTATTGCTGTATTTATAATATGGCGCCAATTGAAAACTGTTGAGATAAGGTGTCGCAATGAAGAGTTGATTCCCGTTGAAATGCGTATAGTCCGGGATATTTACACTGTCGTGATTTAAAAAACCACCCATGGTAAACACATAGTTGAAAACACCAGCCAGTTTCAGGTTGATGCCATCCGTGATGGCGAACTGCCATTTATCGTATTTGATATCGCTGCCGAAAATATTTTTGATCCCACTGGTATAGTTAAAAGAAAAATGCGGATACTTTGAGCCAATGCTGAATTTTCTTCCCGGCAATTCCACATATTTATTTCCGGGTTGCCAACTGATCCCTGCAGTTGCAATAAAAGCCTGGTGCCGTTTGAAATTTGTTGTGGTTAATTCTGTTGGATAGTTCGGTGTGAAGACAATATTTTTCCTGTTTCTCCAGGTATAATCAGTTGTATTATCCAGGGGTATCCTGTCCTGGTATTGAAAATCTATGGAGACATTGAATCCTTCATCCAGGGTTTTTGAATAGCCGATTCGTGCGAACCACGCTTCATATATTTTCATATAATTTCTTTCCCATTCGAGAGTCGAGATAGTATTATACTCTGGCGGAATGGGAGAAGCATTATTGAATTGAAAAACCTTCTTACCACCTGAAATACTAAATGCGTTAAAATATTTTTTCCCAAAATTGTAAGCCATGGAAACAGAGGAGTTGAAATGATGATTGCTGAAACCATACCGGGCAGATGGGCTGATAGAAAAACTCCGATGACTGATTAAGGTTGTATCGAGGCGTTTTGAATAACTCCCGTTGAGATTCACCACTAAACCTTCAACCGTATTAAAATTGACTGAATTCAGCAATGAACTAAAAGAATAGAGCGATCTTGTTTTTTGCCGGTTGATGTTGTAACCGGAAACAAGCAGTTTCATCACCGTTAGCTTGCTATGTTTCCGATCAATCGAATCAAGATATTTCGGATCTTTTCTTGCCTGCTCCAAACTGTCTTTCTTTTTATAATCTTCGCTTTCTTCCTGCTGAAGCGGTATTGGTCTTACCGTTTCCCAATAAGGCTCTGTTTTCTTATTGGAGCTATCATCGTATTTCAATACCGTATTGCTAAAAAAGTTTTTATCAAACTTCGGATTGAGATCAAATTTTGAATACATATTTACAAAACTTCCGTAAGCATCAAAACCGAATATCTTTATTGTTGGATAGACCACCTGGCTCTTGATCACCCATACATCCTGGTCATAGGGAACATACAATTGGTCAAGCTTCAACGTATCTGCCAGTTCCATCTGCGATTCCTTTGTCAACTGTAATTGAACAGAATGAATGCGCCACTCATCGATCACAATATTTATATAGCCGGAAAATAAGGGTTCATATTTTCTTTTTGGCATCACTTTTATATGCCCGATCTCTTTTCCGTCTTCAAAAAAGCTTCCCTCAAACCGGTACCGGTAATAATTCAATGCATTCGCTGAAATGGGAGAAATGAATCCTCTTGGATTCAGATTGGCACCGATCTTTATGTTATTATCATAGAAAGAATAGATCTCCGGAGCGCTCAAACCATATCCATCGCTCTGCCCGCTTACTTTTGATGAAAGGACCTCAACCTTTCTTTTATCGGGCTTTTGTACGTAATAGGCAGCGATTGTTTCAGATAAATAAATGGTCTTTCTTTTGCTTGTATCGTGATCCTCAAAATCGACATCCAGTCCCATGAATTTTTTAGGAAAGTCACGAAGCCTTAACTGGCCTTTTGTATATACCTCGCATCGGAAATCGGATAGCTGCTGTTGATAATACGTTCTTTTTTTTATCGCCTGCCTGATAATTTCATAAGCCGGATCTTCTCCTTTCTTTACGATCACTTCACTCAAAGTCAGTTCCTGTAAATGCAATTGAAAATTAAGTGTCACAGTTTCATCAACGACACTAATTGTTTTTTCTTCTCGTGAATAACCCACATGCTGGCAAACAATAGTGTACGTTCCGGGTTCAAGATTCAAAAAATATTTTCCTTCATTGTTGGCTGTTGTGCCGCGGGTTGTTCCTTTTACCAGGATAGAAGCATACGGAAGAGGCTGTCCTTTGTCATCAGTAATGACACCGGAAATTTTCCCGGCAAAAGAAATACAAGATGAAAGAAGAAAACAAAGGATAAGTAAATTTCGTCTCATAAACTTGGTAAGACGAAAATAGGTTTTGAAATGTTAGGGAAAAGAAAAATAAGCCTCACTCTCATTCCCTCTCCTTATTGAGAGGGAGGCCAAACTATGGACACTTAATGAACATTTGGAATTAAGCATTTCAACTTAAGGATCTTGTTCGGCTTAATTCTAAAGCCGATCCGGAAGAACAAAAAGTTTGGAGATGCAATGAAGAACCGCTCCTTCTCCACAAGGAGAAGGAGTTGGAGGATGAGGCCTTTATCTTTTTCTTCTCAAAAAACTTCCGCTCATTGCAGCTAACCCACCCACCAATGCACCAATAAATGCAGTCACAAGAATGATCGCAATGGAAGAACCCCCAAGCGGAAAGATCTCAGCAATTTTTTTAGAAAGCACATGTTCATTCTTCATATCGATCCACCAGGCAAGGAAAGCCCATAAGATAAACACGCCAAGAAACCCCGCAAGAAAGGCCTTGCCGGTTTTAAGAGGTATTACTAAAATGGAAATAAATGCAGCAATGGCAATACTCCACCACGGAAGATATAAACCACCGACAAAAGATAACAAAGCAGTTAGTATGATCGCAACGATAAGTTTCATAATCATTAAGTACCCCAAACCCCTAAAGGGGCTTAAGAATTTTTAGGTTGAAAATTTTTTATGTAACTATCATCAATAAGAATTTTCATTACTCCCCTTTAGGGGATGGGGGCATCATTTCCCAAAATTCATCGTCCACTTCACCCGCTTATCACTCATCTCTGTTTTCTTCATCATCCACAAAGAATAGTAGTGTCCTTTTGTCCAGCTGTCAACAAAATCATCATAGAACTTACTGCCGGGGTTTCCACTTTGTCCCCCGGGATAAACGCCATATGCTTCCGTATTCTCTGTCAGCTGCACGATCATTCTCCAGCTTGGTCCATGCGAAGTTGTCGTTGCATTAATAATATCACCATTACCACCCACAGCAATCGGTTCGGAAAATGGCATCAGGCTTTGCCGGAGCAAATGATAAATTCTCGGCGATTTATGTTTTGTCCATTCCAGCTTTCCGTCTTTTTCTTCTTTGGCCAGCTCAACGGATGCTTTCTGAAAAGCAATCGTTACATCATCATTCAATGTTTCTTTTTGTGGCGTGTTCACATTATCTACATATTTAAATGCAGAATCTTTCAGCAAGGCTTCCAGTAATGTTTGTTGATTGGGCACCACAACCACAGGTTGCACCTTGTCCAATTCATCTCCCCAAACCTGCACAGCCAAACTATCCCACCATAACTTGTAAACAGTTTGACCTTTTGAATCAGGCGATGCCCTCAGGTCCCAGTTTTTAATAATATCCAAATATCTTTTCGCATCAGTATTTAAATCATTCTCTCTTATATATTTTAATAACAATGGCCTTGCATCTTCAGCTGTTGCATTGAAATAATCATTCTGCAAACGCTTCATATCGTCAACAGTTATCTGGCTCATATTTTTCAAGTGCTCATTAATTGAAATGGCTCTTGCATTTATATAAGCCCCGGGAATAAAATAAGGATAACTTGAATCAGCCGGTCGTTGATTGGCGCTCACCAAAAAACCCTGTTGCGGATTTACAGCATGAGGATTTTCAACCTGCGGAATAAATCCCTGCCATAGATAACTGCTGTCCTCTCCCGGCATGATCATCATACCCTGCCAATCCCATCGCGCAGGAAATTTTCCTTGTTGCCAGAGAGCAATATCGCCGCTCTTTGCGGCAAATACAAAATTCTGACCGGGACAGGCAAACGTTTTAATGGCATCCAGATAATCATCATAATTGGTTGCCCGATTCAGTTTATAAAATGTTCTGCCCTCATTGCTGGGATCATGCGCTGCCCAGCGACAGGCAATCGCTTTACCCGGCGCCAATGAATCCGCAAAACTTTTATCAAACATCACAGGGCCAAAGATCGTGTACGCTACGGTATCATAAATATCATCGGCATCACGAACTTTTAATGTATCGATATGAATTTGCGTATTTACCCATTTACCATTGAACCAGTATTGTTTCTTGCTGTCATCCTTAAATTTTATTTCGTAAAAATCTTTTACATCACGCTGGCTGTTGGTGACACCCCAGGCAATATGATCATTAAACCCTATGACCACATTTGGCGAGCCGGGAAATGTAGCACCATATACATTTACATCAGGGCTGTTCAATTGCATCTCGTACCAGATAGAAGGAAAGGTAAGATCCAGGTGCGGATCATTGCAAAGAATGGGTGCGCCGCTTTTTGTTTTAATACCCGCAACCGCCCAGTTATTGCTTCCATTATCAGGATCCTGCCTGATCACTTCAGCCACACGGGTCGTATCTTTTTCACCAAAATAAAGTGAATCGGCGGTCGCTGGCTTTACAGGAATAATTCCCGGTGCATCAAATTTGGTTCCTGCGGGCACGATCGGTATCAACGAATCAGGAACCTGCGGATATAAAATTTTAAATTCAGAAAAAGGAATAAATGCTTTTTCGTTTGTCAGTTCAAGATCATCCACTTCACCTGCCAGCGTGCGACTCATTTGTTTCAGAAAAAGAGCGATCTTCAAATTGCTCCATTTCTCCGGTTTAAAGTCAAGCAGCTTGTATTCTATCGGCAATTGTGATTCTGTAAGACTTTCAACATAGGCATTCACGCCGGCTGTATACGCATCACATATCAATTTGCTCAAGGGGTCGGATTCAAATTCTTTCAATGCATTTTGCGCTGCATATACCATTCCGCTTCGCCGCGTTTCCCTGTCCACTTTTATGATATCAGGGTTATTTCCCAAAATCTCGGTCAGTCTTCCGGCAGCATACATGGTTTGCAGATCCATTTGAAAAAGGCGGAACCTCGCATGCAGGTACCCCTGCACAAAATAAAGGTCTTCATTATTGTCGGCAAACACATGCGGCACGAGGCGTTCATCAAAATATACATTCACCTTGCCTTTAAGATTAGGAAATTTTAAGCCGGCGCCAAAATCCTCATCGGCTGCTTCGGCATTTTGCCAGAACCCATGTTGCGGACTTAAGAATTTTCCAAGCGGCGGAATGGGACCCCATTTTTTATTCAGAACAAATACAAGAGCAAACGTTATGATGGCAGAGATGAGAAAAGGAATGACTCGCATAAACAATGAATGAGAGCGAAAGATATTCATTTTTAAATTTTGTTTTTTATTTTTTTATGTACTTAGCTGCATTGCTACTTTCATCGCCTGTTGCCACGCTCGCTTGTACTACTTGTCC
>JBIOGV010000152.1:0-8716 GCA_044448365.1 Chitinophagales bacterium | reverse complement strand
ATACAGTAATTATAGACGATGAGCCCAGGAATATTAAGGTGCTGAAGAATATGCTCAAAGAATTCTGTCCGCAAATTAATTTAACAGGTGAGGCGGACAATGCCAATACAGGTAAAACACTGATCCTGGAAAAAAAACCTGCGCTTGTATTTCTTGATATTGAAATGCCTTTTGGAAACGGCTTTGACCTGTTGAATGACCTTATGCCGGTCGATTTTGAGGTAATATTTGTCACCGCTTTTGACAAGTATTTGCTGCAGGCATTAAAATACTCCGCGCTCGACTTTCTTTTAAAACCTGTAAACATCGAAGAATTAAAGAATGCTGTTAAAAATGCAGAAGCCCGCATTCAAAAAAATTCAATCAATCAACAACTGCATATTTTACTCGATAATTTTAAAAAGCAGGAGTCCGGCTTAAAAAAGATTGCGATTCCAACATCGGAAGGTTTTGATTTCATTTCGATTTCGGATATAATAAGATGTGAAGCCATGGGATCCTACACTAAAATTTATATCAGCAATTCTAGAACTGTTCTTGTTTCAAAGCCTCTAAAAGACTATGAAGGTCTGTTACCGGAAGACATTTTCTTTCGGATCCATAATTCTCACCTCATCAATCTGAATCATATAAAAAAATACAGCCGCGGCAGGGGAGGTTCTGTTGAACTTGAAGATGGCTCTGTAATAGAAGTGGCCACAAGAAGAAAGGAAGAGTTCCTGAAGCGCTTTGGTTTTGATTAAAGTATTGCCCCAGGCCAAACAAATCCAATTCAAATGGGAGTCATTATTCTTAACAGATCTTTTTATGCTTGCTTTTGAACGAATGATGAGAAACTGAAGTCATAATGATAAATTAAAAGCATGAAAAATATTTACCCTGCTTTGTTGTTCATTGCCTGTTTAACGGGTGGCGCTGTAATGGCTCAATCGAAAAATACACAGGGAGCGGGACCATTGGTTGAAAAAGGAAGTAACGGCGACCTTATTATTGGAAGCAAAATAAAAAAAGATCAGTTTAAAGCCGCGCCGCAAGTTTTAGAACAACCGGGCCCAGCCCGCGAAAAAAGCTTACACTGACATGAAAAACAAAAACAATATTTAAAAAATAAGGTAACCCGCAGGTAAAAAAGGGACAGAAAATCCTGCCCCTTTTTTAATTAACCAGGATATATCTTACTTTTTTCTTTCAATAAACATTCCTGAAAACTTATGATCATTCAGCAAACGATTGGTGCTTTTGGTCTCATTCATCCTTTTCATTTGTAAATTCAATGATTCCGTTCCAAATCTCCCAAAACTTCCGGTAGATATATAGCGCAAAGCATCTGCCAGGCTTGGTTCATTAATATCACCCCAATTCGTATTTACACCGTCAGATTCAAATTTATCGGGAGCGAAACCTTTGTAATAGTCCGCATTACCCGCACTGTTTACTGTCTTGAATGAAATTGGATAAATATCATAACTAAAAATAGGTATCGGGAAAAATCCAACCGGTTTGCCATAGGTTGTATCACCAATCAATTTTACATCCATATAGGGCTTGAGATTATTAATAAGTAATTCGCTCGCAGATGCAGTGTTATTCGTGACAATAAAAAACACCCTCGACAAGTTAAGCGTACCTGCCTTCTCAAATGTGACCGTGTTATCAGCAGTTTTAAAAATATCGCCATATCCCAGTTTATTTCGTATCAATTGGTGTTGATTATTCTGCAAAGTTTGATTGAAAATGTATTGATACATTGTTTTGGTGTTTGCCGTAAGAGGTGCAATGAAATTGGATAATGTATCCTCCGTTTCAACGGAACCACCGGGATTATAACGCAGGTCTACAACCAATTCATTAATATTTTGTGCCTCGAAATAATTAAACGCTTGTGTCAGTTCATCTCTTGATGGCTGACCAAAGAATTGATTGAAAACCATATATCCCACATTTTTACCACCGGCATTAAGAACAGTTTTATATAATACGGAATTAGCGGTGTAACTTGTTTTACTTAAGTTGGCAGTCGTAGTAGTTCCATCAGGTTTTGTAAATTCAAAAGAGGCGCTGGTGACAGTTCCAAAGAAAACATTATTCAACAGGTCAACACTTGCCTGGTCATATCCAATGGGAGTGCCATTGATCTTAGAAATATGCCAGCCTCTTTGTACACCAGCTTCGCCCGCCGTGGATAAAGAATATGCATACGTAACAAACCAGTAAACAGAATCTATTGGTTGCACCTGGTCTACTGAGCCGGCCTTAATAAAAAATCCATAATCGACATCTTGCCCTGTTTGCAAACCGGTTGATTGCGCATCTGTGGTTACAAAACTAAATCTGTCAAGAGGTTGAAGTGCCCGAATGCCATTCATCACATTTTGTGCCGATTCAAGCTCAGTCGATCCCGTATACTGTCGGGGGTTGAATTGATTATAACTGGGTATCACATCCTGCCATAAATAAACTTCTTTAGTGTACAGGTAAACCGAGTCTTTCAACAGATCCTCCTCAGTCGGAGTATTATTATTTCCAGAGGAAGAGGAACTGTCTTTTTTCTTGCAGGAAAGTAGGATCACACAGCTTGCCAGCAGCAAGAAGCACACTTGTTTCATAGTTTTTTTTGATTTTAGGTAAAAATAATATTTAAATGCATTAAAAATTTAAGGCGAATACCTTGTTTTGCCATAACGTTGTTAATGTTCTGCGGGTTGGCCGCAGATCAATAAACATGAGTAAATTAACTATTGTCTGAACCAACTATTCAACGATCAAAGTTACTGAAGTGGTATATTTAATTGCTAAAGTTTTGCAACATGGGAAGTGTGGAATATGAAAATCATCAATTTACTATTCGCTCTCACATCATAACCTATGGTAATGCTGCTGCAATGGAGATCACCGAACAAATGCGTGATGAAATAGAAACATTGTGGAATGAACCAAAAGGAAGTTTATTATTTAATTCCATTGCGTTCCGAGTTGTCTTTAAAATAACAGCAGAATTCCGGCCTTTAATCACCCCGGTTGAAATTTATCAAAATCCTGATCCGGCCAATAATTATTTCCGCATTGAAGAATTTGCCCATGGCAATATCTCTTTTGTTGACGGACTGGGTTGCAACAGCGGATATTTTAAAATGGAGAATTTATATAAAAGTTCTACCACAGCCGCGCATGAATACGGTCATACCTTAGGTCTTGATCACCCGAAACATCTCGATATAAGAGGAAAAGGCGTGCCGGGTATTATGTATCCGCGCGGCACATTGGTCGATCCGGAATATCAGTATGATCCTTCAAAACCCGCTGGAGTTACCGGTGGCACCATGTATCCGATTTATCGTAAAGTAAAAAAGGAAGACGTTGAATCATTGCATCTTCATAAACTAACATTTAGTAATAATAAAGCTGTTCTCGGGGGCTTTACAAACATCTACCATTGGAATCACGCGGAGATTCCTGGAGAAGAAATTCATCAAACAGAAATTTTGGGTTAAAAGAAAGTTGTACCTTATGACGCTTTAAAAATCAAAATAATATTTATGAAAAGAAAATGGCTTTTCTTTTGGCTTTGCTGGATTGCTCTTTCTTCAACCGGGCAGCCGAGACTTCCACAAAACTATTACTGGCAAAAATTGGATAATGGTTTGGAAGTCGTGGTCATCGAAAACCACAAAGTTCCTTTAGCAACTATCGAAATTGCTGTAAAAAATGGCGCTTATACTGAGGGACCGGAATACAGCGGCTTATCTCATTTATTTGAACACATGTTTTTTAAAGCTAACAGGGATTATCCTGACCAGGAAAAATTTTTAAAACGCACACAGGAACTCGGAGCATTCTGGAATGGAACCACCGGCAATGAACGTGTGAATTATTTTTTCACATTCGATAAAGACAGCCTTGAGGCAGGCTTGAAATTTATGAATGCGGCCATTCGCTTTCCTATTTACAGGGAAGAGGACATGCAAAAAGAAAGACCAGTGGTTGATGGAGAATTTCAACGCGGTGAAAGTGATCCCGGATTTCAGCTTTGGATTGAAACAAATAAAAGGGTTTGGGGCGATCTGTTTACAAGGAAAAATCCAATCGGTGATCATGACATCATCAATACTGCCACTCCCGAAAAAATGATGGTCATCAAAGACAAATATTATGTGCCTAATAATTCTTTGATCGTAGTTTGCGGTGATGTAAAGCCGGACGATGCCTTTTCTTTAGTAAAAAAAATTTATGGGGATTGGAAGCCTGCGGATATGGATCCTCAAATAAAATTTCCTATCCCTGAATTTAAACCGATTGGAAAAACAGATTATTTTATTAAAGAATCTTCTATTGCTCAAACACCTTCGATCATGATGATTTGGCAGGGGCCTGATTTTAGAAATGATTCAACAGGTACTCTTGCAGCTGATGTTTTTTCAAAAATTCTTTCTCTAAATTCTTCAAACTGGCAACAGGCCCTGATTGATAAAGGACTGGCGAGTTCAGCTTTTCTCAACTACCAAACCAGCCGTTATGTAGGACCCATTGAAATTGATATTACACCCATACCCGGGAAAATGAAAGAATGTTACGAGGAGGTAATGAAACAGATCAGCCTGTTCGATAGAGAAGATTATTTTACAGATGGAGATTTAAAAAAGGCTAAAGAAGGGTTAAAAAGAAAGCAGATCAGGGAAATGGAACGACCGTCAAGTTTAGCATCTCAACTTACATTCTGGTGGTGCAGTACTTCATTAAATTACATGACGGATTATTTTCCTGCAATGGATAAAATAACAAAAGATGATATAAAAAAGTATGTGGATAAATATATTTCCGGTAAACCGTATGTTGCCGGTATGATTATCAATGCAGAAATGAACGTTCAATTCAAACCCGCAGAATATTTTAAAAACTAAAACTTACAATAATGAAAAAAATAATTTGTTGTTTACTTATCGTTACAACCATAGTAACACAGGCACAGGACAACAAAGTGTATGACATGACAGTAAATGGAGTTAAGGTTATTGTTGTGCCCAGCGGCAATGAGATCATGCAGATTAGCCTGGTAATTAAAGGAGGGGTACAAAATTATCCTGCGGGTAAGGCTGGGATAGAACAAATGGCATTGACAGCTTTAACTGAATGTGGCACTGAAAAGGATGACAAGAATAGTTTTAAAAACAAACTTGATGAAGTAGATGGCAGAATATATGGCTATGCTGAAAAAGATGCCGCCTATTTTCAACTGAATTGCATTAAGTCCGATTTCGAAACGGTATGGCCCCTGTATGTTGACGCTTTAATGATACCAAAATTTGATGCAAAAGAATTTGAAAGAATAAGAGAGAAAGCAATAAATAATTTAAGGGAAGAAGAATCAGATCCTGACGCCGATCTTCAAAAAATGGCTATGCAAACAGCTTTCAGGGGAATGGACTATGCCAAATCACCCGAGGGTACAATTGAAAATCTTAAAAGTTTCACAGCTATAGAAACAAAAAACTATTTCAAGTCTATTCTTACACGCTCAAGAATATTTATTGTTGTGGTTGGGGATATCACAAAAGAAGACCTTGAAAAAAGGATAGGTTATTTAACGGATAAAATTCCTCAGGGCAAACCATTTGAATTAAAAAGATCAACCTATGTTCCACAGGCTAATACGTTTGCCCCAAAACAAAAAGAAGTGTCAACAAATTACATTATGGGGATCTCTTCTGCCCCTTCAGCAAATTCTAAAGATTATCTTGCATCGGCGCTCGCTTCCCAGATGTTTTACAATAAAATGTTTTTAGAAGTAAGAACCAAGAACGGGTTATCCTATGCTCCGGCTGGATATATCACCAATGATGCAACTCCGTATTCTGTTATGTACGTTACTACCAAAGAGCCTGATAAATTTATTGCTGTAGCAAGAAATACTGTTGATAACCTTAAAAAAGATGGTTTTCCTGCTGATGACGTAAGAAACACCAAGACTACCTATGCTACATACCAATATTATAATAATGAAGCCAATTCTTCACTGTGCTCCATGGTAGTTTATTCTGAACTGGAGATCGGCGACTGGCACCGGGCGTTCACACTCAAAGAAGATCTGCAACCCATAACGCCAGGCGAGGTAAATGCAGTATTCAATAAATACATTGGCAATTTTACCTGGGTTTACCAGGGAGATCCAAAACAGGTAAACCCGGTCTTATTTACTCAAAAAGAGACGCCTCCTCTACCGACAGAGAAAAAGGCATTTTAATTATAGCATTTTTTTACATACAGCCTGAAAAGAGGGATACAGGAAAGTGTATCCCTCTTTTTTTATTTTTCCACAACTCACAGCAGCGCTCTTTAATACTTCAATGCTCATCTCTCCCAACACGGTCTTTAAAATAAATGAAGGCACATAGACTGGAACAAAAAATTTTCCCCTGGTGCATTTTGCAAGTTGAAGTACCAGGTTTTTATTAGTAACCGGGTAAGGAGCCACTGCATTATAGACTCCGTTCAATTGGTTATTTTCAATTGCATAAATATAGATATGAACGAGATCCTCGATATGGATCCAGCTGACCACCTGTTTACCATTTCCCAAAATGGTTGCGAGTCCAAATCGCAATGGTTTTTTGAATTCCTTTAATGCGCCGCCTTCATTGCTAAAAACAATTCCGGTTCTGAGTTTAACTAACCTTTTTCCAAGAAAGCTAACCGGGTCAATACTTGCTTCCCATTCCCTGCAAATTTTTCCCAAAAAATCTTCAGCCGCCGGATCCGTTTCAATAAAAGATTTTGAATGGTTCGCATCAGGACCGTACCATCCGATAGCAGAAGAACTGATGATCGTTTTTACATTGTTCGCATTTTCTTTTAAAGCTTTTACAAGCAATGCACTGCTTTTCGTTCTGCTGTCGGCAATTTCTCTTTTTCGTTTTGTAGTCCATCGTTTAGCAGCTACTCCGGCACCGGCTAAATGAACAATATGATCTGCCTTTGTGATGACGCCGGCATCAATAGTTTGTTTTTCGATATCCCACTTGGCATAGCTTAATCTTGGCGTGCTGGAAGATTTTTCAGCGGAACGGGTAAGAATAATTACATCATACCCCTTATTGAGCAACACTTTTGTAAGTGCAGTACCGATTAAACCCGTACCCCCGGTTATAAGAATGACAGACATAGTAATTTACAAATGTCATAATAATTTTTCTTGTGAATGAGAGAGAACATTTATCTTGATGTCAAATTACCCACAAATGGATTCGGTTCTTTCGCTTCATAACATCACAAAATCTTACGGATCAATACAGGCATTAAAGGGGGTTTCGTTTGAAGTCCCCGAGGGATCAGTATTTGGAATCCTTGGTCCTAACGGCAGTGGTAAAACAACGTTGTTAAGTATCATTCTTGATGTATTAAAAGCCAATAGCGGAAACTTTTTATGGTTCGGTCACCCGGGTTCAAAGGAACAAAGGAAAAAAATTGGTTCATTGCTTGAAACACCAAATTTCTATCATTATTTGTCTGCTATTAATAATTTAAAAATCACACAATCCATCAGTGGCAGGGGAACGAATGCAGATATTGATGAGATCTTAAAAAAGGTGAGATTGTATGAACGAAGAAGAAGCCGATTCAGCACGTTTAGTTTGGGAATGAAACAAAGACTTGCTATTGCCGCCGCTTTGCTGGGCGATCCGAAAGTACTGGTATTTGATGAGCCTACAAACGGACTGGACCCGGTGGGTATTGCGGAAATAAGACAACTCATTATTGAATTGAAAAATAGCGGTCATACCATAATCATGGCGAGCCACCTGCTTGATGAAGTTGAAAAAGTTTGCACACACGCAGCCATTCTAAGAACAGGTGAACTTTTAACGACTGGTGAAGTAGAAGAAATTCTGGTCGATGATGATGTAGTGGAATTAAGCGCTCCGGATATTAATGCTTTAGCAGATCTTCTTCAGCAGCTAAATAAAAACATAACGGTAGATAACAAACTGAATCTCGTTCATATCACATTTCCAAAAGGAACTGCCAGGCTTGATGAGATCAACGGTTTTTGTTTTAAAAATGGAATTGCTCTCAATCATCTCACTCTGAAAAAGAAGCGACTGGAAGCAAGATTTTTTGAATTGACCAATAATTAACGTGAGACGTGAAATAAAATGATGTTTATGATCAATCTTTTGAAAACAGAGTGGCTTAAGATAAAAAAATATCCTGCATTCTGGGGAATCATTGGAGTAACTGCTCTTTCGTACCCGGGGATCAATTATATTTTTCATAGTATCTATGAAAATATGCTTCACAGAAATAACCAGACTGCGAAAATCACTAAAGCACTTATTGGTAATCCATTTTCATTTCCCGAAGCCTGGCATACGGTAGCTTATTTTTCATCCTTTTTTGTCTTTATCCCGGCTGTTGTTGTCATTATGCTTGTTACCAATGAATATAGTTACAAAACTCACCGGCAAAATGTGATTGATGGATGGAGCCGAAGCCAGTTTATGATGGCTAAGCTCATTGATGTTTTATTAGTGTCCTTATTGATAACTGTTTTGTACATCATCGTTTCCGTTATCATCGGCTTTACAAACAGCACAGGAACCGTTGATGCATGGAGTCTTTCTTACTATACTGCTTTGTTTGCATTACAAACCGTTTCTCAACTATCGATTGCTTTCCTGATCGGGTTTCTTGTTAAACGGGCCTTTATTGCTCTTGGAGTTTT
>JBIOGV010000151.1:0-8718 GCA_044448365.1 Chitinophagales bacterium | reverse complement strand
TTACTGTTCTGCACATAAAAATCGGCCATTTGTTTTTCAAAATCACCCGAATATCTAAAATAGAAATGAGGACCTTCCGTATTGATCTTTCCACCAAGATTCGACTTAAGTTTATCCCGGTATTTGTCAATGCTGGATGACTTTAAATAAACTCTTACAATATTCCTGTTCGAGATGATTGTATATTTATCTACATCGCCCTGCAGGATCATTTGCTTAAATTCATTGGGAGTAGTTTTTCCCGTGCTGGTTGAAAAAGGATTAAATAATTGAAATCCTATCAATACGGCAAATATGATGGCATAGATCCAATAAATGCTAAATCGGGGCCCCTTACGGGGTGTATTATTTTCATCGCCGGTGGGACGATTATTAAAACGAGGCAAATTCGATCTGTCGTTTTTATTATATGGTTCCTGTGACATAAATTTTTTCTTCTTCTCCTGCTATAAAGGCTTTATAAGACAAATTGTTTTAGATCATAAAATATTTAACAAGCTGCATCTTACCCGCTGTGTTCTTCTAAAGCCCCGTCACTCCACATTTCTTCCAGCTTGTAAAATTTCCTTGTTTCCGGCAACATAATATGCACTACTATATTAATATAGTCGATCAGTACCCACTGAAGGTTTTTCATTCCTTCATGCCTGTACGGAATTTCGCCACATTTCTTTTTTACCTGTTCCTCTATAAAATCAGAGATCGCTCTAATTTGCGGCTGGTTATTCGCTTCACAGATGATAAAAAAATCAGCAACGGCCTCGGGAATCTTTCGCAGATTAAGCGATATAATATTTTCTCCTTTTTTCTGTTGAATTGCGTAGATAATAGCTTTAATGATTTTTGAATTCTTCGTTAGCCGGGTAGCACTTTTCTTTTTACGGGTAGCGAGTAATGCCAGTTGTTCCAATAATCAAATAATTTTTTTAGTTAACAATTTTTGAGGGCGATTTATATTACGAGACGAACATCCGGTTGATTTATTTTACCAATCTGCCGGTAGGCAGGCCGCACTCCTGCCCGCATTGAACGCAATGTTCAGCGGGCCTTAAGGTTCTTATCGCTGCTCATCTATCTTTGCCAAAAATAGTAATTAATTGCCACTCACTCCTGTTAATCATTCTCTGGGAACGCCATTTATTGAGTTGCAATCCATTGATAGTACCAATAACTATGCCCTTGCCCAGATCCATGCAAATATGGCACAGCCGGGAACCTGTTATTTTGCTCACGAGCAAACAGCCGGAAAAGGCCAACGGGGCAGATCATGGACTTCAGAAAAAGGATCAAACATTATATTAACCATCATTGTAAAGCCTTCTTTTCTGCAAACATTTGAGCAATTTTATCTCAGTGCCTGCGTAGCCGTTGCCACATACCAATTTCTAACCAAGTATGTTGAAGACGATTTAAAAATTAAATGGCCTAATGATCTGTATTGGAGGGATCGAAAGCTTGGAGGGATCTTAATTGAAAATATCATCGGCGGGTTGACGGATGACAGATCGCCGACGACAGAACCACGCGAAAAGGATCAGCCATCGGTCATCGGTCATCGGTCATCGAACTGGAGATGGGCAATTATTGGAATAGGTATTAATATCAACCAGGAAAAATTTGCTGCCGCCATAAAAAACCCCATTTCATTACAACAGATCGCCAAACACAACTTTAATACCGTACAACTGGCAAAAGAACTTTGTAAAACAATTGATCTTTTTTATAAACGATTAATGGATGAAGGTCATGATTCAATTTTGAAATTATACAACAAGGCACTTTACAAAAAAAATGAAACAGTAAAATTTAAAAGAGCCGACCACAATTTCCAGGCTGTGATCAAATCCGTTAATGAAACAGGACAACTTGTGATTCAACATTCCATTAAAGAGAAAATTGATTTTGGCGACATAGAATGGATATTTTGAAGGCAAGTAGAAAATAGCCCGTGACTGGCAGGGTTTTAAAAATTAACTACTCGCTACTTGTCATTTCCCACTTATTATTTAGACTTCTTGTCTCTGAATACGGTGAAATTTCTCGTAAGTGTAAATCCCCAGCGGAACTGTCCTTTTCCCCATGTGTCTGTAGTTCTTGGCAAAAAACGATTCTCTAAAACATTACGGGCGTTTGTGAAGTTCACGTGAAATACATGTCCTGCAGTTAATATTTCTACCCCGATTCCGAATACATCTCTTGATGTCAACCCCCGGTTTTTCCATGCGTCAGCACTCTCCTGGGAACGAAATGAATGAAAATAATCGGAGATAATGAATATCTTTTGACTCAGAGGAAATCTTATGGCACCTCCCACTGATAATAAATTATCCTGGTCACCGGGAACAACCAAATTTGTATGTAAAAATGTACCGCTCAGTTGAAGGCTAATGGTTCCAAATTTTCTCCCGATCATTAATTGAAGAAGTTCACTCAGCCTGTCTGAAGAACTTTGAAAAGAATTTTCCAAACTATCAATCGAACTTAGTTTTTGGGCGGTCGATACTATGTTCCCATAGGCTGTTAGTGAAAAAGGATTTCCATTCACGCCCTGGTTCATGAATTGGTATTTTAGCCCCACTTCATAAAAATGCTGCAGACCATACCTGTCTGCATAACCTACCGTATGTTGAAGGGCAAGGTTTAAATGCTTTCCTATTCCGATTTGAAATCCAATCTGAGCATCGGAAACTTCATCTATTCCAAAAAAATTTTTAGTCCCCCCTTTTTTACCTGCAATGTCACCAAAAGTATGGATCACTGTAAATGCCATTACTCCTTTATGCAATACCTCAACTGTTTTTGTATTGATCAAACGTTGCCCGTAAAAAACTTCCGTACTCTGTTTGTTGTCCGACCATTTCTTTTTATTGGTTACTTCTTTTGATATATCTACTATAGTATCGCTCTTTGCACGTGTTGTATCGTTTTGCGCAAATAATTTTATTGTCGCAAAACAAAAGAACAGTAAAATTTTCCCTTTCATAATACCGGTTTAATCAACATGATTTAATAATCCCACATCGAAGAACTAAAATCAAAGGTTGCCAGAACAAGTATTGCCGTTTTAGAAATCAGTTCTTCATTGAAGCAATAATTTCTTCCGCATGAGCTTTATTTTTGGGGCGGGTGAAAACTCTTTGAATGATCCCTTTTTCATCAATCACAAAGGTAGTGCGCAGAACACCCATGTATTCGCGGCCAAATAATTTTTTTTGATCCCATACGCCATATTTTTCAAGTATATCATGTGCCGTATCAGCGACCAGGGAAAAGGGAAGTTTATATTTTGTTTCAAATTTTTTTTGAATTTTTTCGTCATCAGGACTTACTCCAACCACTTCAAACCCTTTTTTTATAAGCAAAGAATAATTATCGCGGAGATTACAGGATTCAATGGTACAGGTTGGGGAACCGGCTTCAGAATAGAAATACAAAACAAGTTTCTTCCCTTTGTAATCGGACAAAGAAATTTTTTTTCCATCCTGATCTTTCCCTGTAAATGCCGGGGCTTTATCGCCTTCTTTTAAAACGACCATGATTGATAAGATTAAAATGATTATAAAGATCCTATTTCCTTTTAACCGCGAACTTCTTTTTCCCACCTGCCATTTTCTTCTTCCCGCTTGCTTTTATTTTTTTTGGCGGAGTGTAAGGGTATCGTTTGAACCACCATTCTTTTTCCGTTACATTCCCAACAATGTCTTCTAATTTTATTTTTAACTGGTGAATTCCATAAGGGCATCGTTCATCAAAGATATATATCCGGGCAGCAGCTTTATCATTGGTAAATCTCAGCCATTGACCATCCAGTTCTGCCCGGAAATCTTTTATTCCCGAATTATCTTTTGGATAAAATACAATTTCTTTTGACTCACTAAGATCAATCGTATCTGCATTACCTAATTCATTGACAGTTGGTGGTTCATGATCAATAAAAGCACGGTAAAACCCAAAGTTATTGAAAGAAGCAGCTAACCAATCTTTCTGCCATTCAGCTTTTTGGCAAACTGTATTTTCCCTGCCTGTTCTTTTAATAACAATTTTGTTCTTCAGATCTCCGGGAATCATAACATTCGGTTTCATGCGAATATTTATTTTATCATGAAACGGAATGGATGGATCACAAAATTGAAATTGCGTCGATACAGAATTGAATACCTGCTCATCCTTTCGGTTAAAAAAGGGTTGAATGGAATCATACAAACAATTTTCGGGCAGGAATACTTCAAAATCCTCCAGCTCAAAAACATTTACATAATCAGGTGAAAACAGTTTGTTTGAATTGTATTGAATCAAAGATGCCAAATGGTTATTGAATTGTAGCTTAAAATTTAATTCTGAACTGTTATTTTCAATATCCTTTATCTCGATTCTCACTGAATGGACGTTGGTGTCATTTAAAATAATTGTACCATCGCTGTTTATTATTCTGTATGCGCGTCCTTTGTCGCCCGGAAGTTTAAATAATTGTTGAAGATAGGTACCGCCGTTGTATTTATATTTATAGTCGACGTGTGCATTTACATACTCCGTTTCGTTATAATCCATACTATCCAATACAAATTCAAGAAGAGGCTTTTCATCAAAAAAAATCTCCGAGCTGTAAATTCCATTGGGGTTGGTTGAATTGCTTACCAGGTCATAGGCACCGATCCCAAAACTTAATTTTGAAAAACCCGTTTTGATAAGCGGGCTTTGTAATGAAAATTTATTTTTCAACTTTTTTACCGGGAACAGGACCGGACTTTGATCATATACACTCAGCTTCCGGTTATACATCGCCAATTTTGAAAATACCGGTAATACTGCGTCAGGAACCGGTAATTTAAAAAACAAAGGATTAATACATCTTTCGGTTTTTGTATCTCTTATTTCAAAATGAACATGCGGACCCTGTGAGGAGCCGGTGCTTCCGCTGTAAGCAATGAACTGGTCTTTCTTTACCGGGAATTCATCTTTTGTAAATTCCAGTTCTAATTCCCAGGATTCCTGTTTGTATTGCTCTGCCTTGACAAAACTATCAAGCTTTGGAAAAAATTTGTTGAGATGACCATATACAGTTGTAAGTCCGTTGGGATGATTTATATAAATGGCCTGGCCGTAACCAAAGGGATGAACACTGATCCGGGCAATGTATCCGTCAGCCGCAGCATAAACGGGCATGTTTACTTTGTGGTCTGTTCGGACGTCTAATCCCATATGCCAATGACCTTCGCGAAGCTCACCAAAATTGGCAACGATGCCCGGTTTGTTATTTACAGGCCACCTAAAATAACTTTTGGAATAAACGAACGATTGGGAGTAAATGGGAATTGAAATAAGAATAATAATAATAATTCTCAGTACATGCAGCATAATCAAATTTACTAAGCACTAATATAGACAGGGACAGTATTTATCCAGATATGATTTTATGATGAACGGTGATTCGAATAATAGCGTATGACGATTAATAGGGATGCAGATGATAAATAATTCAGCCGCAATTAAACATTGGATTAATAAAGGCATCAAATGTTAATAAAATTGGATTGAGAATTGTGGCATGAAATTTTAATATAGAATAGTTAGTAAAGCATATGAAATTTATGAAAACGATTTTTTACAAATTCTTTTTTCGGATGATCCTGCTGGCAGGCATTATTGTTGGTATTTTGAAAGGACAGGAAGCAAGAAACAGGTGGGTAACCAAGAAAAAAAATAAATACGAAGCAAAAAGAGCTTTTCCAAAGAAGTCGGACAAAGATCAATCCCTGGTGATGCTGGACGATATTGAAATGTCAACATATCACAGCTAAAAGTCAAAAATAAAAAAGTAAAAAAATGGATTTTGTGACTAAGGCTTTTCTTTGGGGATTTTTACTTTTCACTTTTTAATTTTTTACATCTTATTCCCTTAGTTTTGCAACCCGGGCAAATTGCCCGGTTTTTTTATACCCTCCCTAAAGATGACGGAGATACAATAATGCCAAAAGACAATTCGATTCAGTCAGTCCTTATCATTGGTTCGGGTCCTATTATTATTGGTCAGGCTTGTGAGTTTGATTATTCCGGCAGCCAGGCTGCTCGGAGCTTGCGGGAAGAAGGAGTAAAGGTGACCCTGATCAACAGCAATCCGGCTACGATCATGACAGATCCAATGATGGCTGATAGGGTTTACCTGCTTCCCCTTACAGTTGAAAGTATTGAAAAGATATTGGAAGAAAATAAAATCGATGCTGTGCTGCCAACCATGGGCGGGCAAACGGCATTAAATCTCGCCAAAGAAGCAGAAGACCTTGGAATATGGAAACAATATAATATTAAGCTGGTCGGTGTAGATATAAAAGCGATCGAAAAAGCGGAGGATCGTGAAAAGTTTCGAAAATGGATGATTGAACTGGGTGTACCTGTTGCTCCTGCAAAAACTGCCAACTCATTTTTAGAAGGAAAAGAATATGCCCAGGAAATTGGATTTCCGCTGGTAATCCGTCCATCATTTACACTTGGAGGAACAGGCGGAGGCCTTGTTCATGATAAAGATGACCTCGATGAAGCATTGAATCGTGGCTTGCAGGCTTCACCGATACATGAAGTACTTGTAGAAAAGGCAGTTTTGGGTTGGAAAGAATTCGAATTGGAATTGTTGAGAGATTCAAACGACAATGTGGTGATCATTTGCAGTGTGGAGAATTTTGATCCAATGGGAATCCACACGGGAGATTCCATTACAGTGGCTCCTGCCATGACGCTAAGCGATACAGCCATGCAGCTTATGCGGAACACTGCCATTAAAATGATGCGCGACCTGGGAAATTTTGCAGGCGGTTGTAATGTACAGTTTGCTCTTAATCCCGACACAGAGGAGATCATTGCAATCGAAATTAATCCGCGTGTGAGCCGTTCTTCAGCGCTGGCATCAAAGGCAACAGGTTATCCGATTGCAAAGATTGCTGCGAAACTTGCCATTGGCTACACATTGGATGAACTGGAAAATCAGATCACCAAAACAACTTCGGCTTATTTTGAACCGGCCCTTGATTACGTAATTGTAAAGATCCCACGCTGGAACTTTGATAAATTTAAAGGGGGTAATGACACACTTGGACTGCAAATGAAAAGTGTGGGCGAGGTGATGGCAATCGGAAGAAGTTTTACAGAGGCCATACAAAAGGCCTGTCAGAGTTTGGAGAACAATGCAGTTGGATTGGGATATTATGGGAAAAGCCTATTGAAAGCAGAAGAGATATTGAATCACATAAAAATTCCAAAATGGGACCGGATCTTCAGGATCAAAGATGCTCTGATGATGGGAGTGAGTGTGAATACCATTTCCAAAGCAACGGGCATTGACCGCTGGTTTATTTATGAAATACAAAAGATCTGCAATATTGAAAAAGAAATAGAGAAATATGATGTCGATTCAATACCCGTAGAATTATTACGTGAAGCGAAGGTGAATGGGTTCAGCGATGAACAGATCAGCCGCATATGGCAACATGGGGAAGAAGAGGATGTTTATAAAAAAAGAAAGGCACTTGGAATCACAAGGGTCTATAAAATGGTAGATACCTGCAGTGCAGAGTTTGAAGCAAAGACTCCTTATTTCTATTCTACGTTTGAGGAAGGGCACATTAATGAAAGCAAGGTTTCTGATAAGAAAAAAATAATTGTACTTGGTTCAGGACCAAACAGGATCGGGCAGGGAATTGAATTTGACTATTGCTGTGTGCATGGTTTACTTGCCATAAAGGAATCGGGTTATGAGGCCATCATGGTGAATTGCAATCCTGAAACCGTTTCCACTGATTTTGATATGGCTGATAAACTTTATTTCGAACCTGTATATTGGGAACATTTATGGGAAATTGTTGAGCACGAAAAACCGGATGGAGTTATTGTTCAGTTGGGCGGGCAAACAGCTTTAAAGCTTGCTAAGTTTTTGCATGAAAGAGGAATCAAGATCATTGGAACCTCATTCGACAGTATGGATATTGCGGAAGATCGTGGGCGCTTTAGTGACCGATTAAAAGAGTTGGATATTCCTTATCCGGATTACGGAACTGCTCATGACGTAGATGAAGCCGTGGAAGTAGCCCACAAGGTGGGTTATCCTGTGTTAGTTCGCCCGAGTTATGTATTGGGCGGACAGAGGATGAGAATTGTGATCAATGATGATGATCTTGAGAAAGCGGTGATCAGCCTGTTGAAACATATTCCCGGGAATAAGATTTTGGTTGATCATTTTTTGGACCGCTGCCAGGAAGCGGAGATCGACGCCATTTTTGACGGTGAGGATTTTCATGTAATGGGTGTGATGGAACATATAGAACCGGCCGGTATTCATAGCGGCGATAGCAATGCAGTGTTGCCGGCATTTAACCTCACTCCATTGGAAGTGACAACGATGGAATTTTATGCTGAAAAAATTGCAAGGGCTTTAAAAATAAAAGGGTTGATCAATATTCAGTATGCGATCAAAGATGGAAAGGTATATGTGATCGAAGCCAATCCGCGTGCATCCAGGACAACACCATTTATTGCAAAGGCCTATCAAATCCCTTATCTCAATATTGCCACAAAGATCATGTTGGGTGAAAAGAAATTAAAAGATTTCAAATTCGAAAAGAAACTACAGGGGTTTGCTATCAAAGAGCCTGTCTTCAGCTTTGAAAAATTCCCCGGTGTCAGTCGCGAACTCGGCCCCGAAATGAAATCAACGGGTGAGGCTATTCGTTT
>JBIOGV010000150.1:0-8720 GCA_044448365.1 Chitinophagales bacterium | reverse complement strand
TACTCTCGCTTTTAACTTATGAACCTGTAAAGCTTTTTTATAATCCTTCGGAAACACTTTTATAAAATTCTTTAACTGGTTCTCAAAATCATCAAGGATAAATTTCGCTACTGTGCTCCCGGTAAAAGATTGATGCTTCGAAATCATTTGCTGCAAGATCTGTATGTCTTCTTCGTCAAGCGGATCCAGTTCAACCATTTCTTTGTTGCAGTTATCAGCAAATTTTCCTTTGACATCATAAACATAGGCAATGCCCCCACTCATCCCAGCCGCGAAGTTTCTTCCCGTATCACCAAGTACAGCGACTCTTCCACCGGTCATGTACTCGCATCCATGATCCCCCACACTTTCAACAACGGCATTCACACCCGAGTTGCGAACACAAAAACGCTCCCCGGCCTTGCCACGGATGAATGCTTCACCCGACGTGGCTCCGTAAAAAGCAACATTGCCAATGATGATATTTTCCTCCGGCTTATAACTTGCCTGCTTTGGTGGATAAATGATCAATCTTGCACCACTCAATCCCTTCCCGAAATAATCATTAGCATCGCCTTCCAGTTCGAGAGTAATTCCCCTGGTGTTAAATGCAGCAAAACTTTGTCCAGCAGTTCCTTTGAATTTGAAATGGAGCGTATCGGCAGGCAATCCATCGCCACGATATTTTTTTGTGATCTCATTGGAAAGAATAGTTCCAATTGTCCTGTCTGTATTTCTAATGGTAAACTCTTTGTACACCTTTTCCTGGTTTTCCAATGCAGGTTTTGCTGCTTCAAGTAATTTCCAGTCCAGCACGTCTTCAAGACCATGATCCTGCATCTCGGAACAATGTAATCCTGTATACAATGAAGCAGGCTCCTTATAGAGTATGGGTGAAAGATCAAGTCTCCTGTATTTCCAATGCCAAACATCTTCTCTTTGCTGAAGACTATCCACATGACCGATCATTTCATTCACCGTTTTAAATCCAAGTTCAGCCATGATCTCGCGTAAATCCTGGACAATGAATTTGAAAAAATTTACTACGTGATCAGCATTGCCTGCAAATCTTTTTCTTAGTTCCGGATCCTGTGTTGCCACACCAACAGGGCAAGTATTCAAATGACATTTACGCATAAGAATGCAACCTTCAACAACCAATGCTGCTGTTGCTATTCCCCATTCTTCAGCACCAAGGAGTGCAGCAATCGCAATATCTCTTCCTGTTTTCATTTGTCCGTCTGCCTGGACAACTACGCGACTACGCAATCTATTTTTTACAAGAGTCTGATGTGTTTCTGCTAAACCCAGCTCCCAGGGTAATCCTGCATGACGAATAGAACTAATAGGCGATGCGCCCGTTCCTCCATCATGACCTGAAATCAATATTACATCGGCTTTCGCTTTTGCAACGCCTGCAGCGATCGTTCCCACTCCTGCTTTACTAACCAACTTTACATTGATCCTTGCATGGCGATTTGAATTCTTCAGATCATAGATCAGCTGAGCCAAATCTTCAATAGAGTAGATATCATGATGCGGTGGGGGAGAAATTAATCCGACACCGGGAGTAGAATGTCTTGTTCTGCCGATCCACTCATCTACTTTATGACCGGGTAACTGGCCTCCTTCGCCGGGTTTAGCGCCCTGCGCCATTTTTATCTGCAGTTCGTCTGCTTCAGTAAGATATAAACTTGTTACGCCAAATCTTGCGCTTGCGATCTGCTTAATAGCGCTGCGCATTGAATCTCCATTTGGTAACGGATCATATCTTCTTTCATCTTCACCGCCCTCACCTGTGTTGCTTTTCCCACCAAGGCGATTCATGGCAATAGCCAATGTTGTATGTGCTTCCCAGGAAATAGAACCGAAGCTCATGGCTCCCGTTGCAAAACGCCTGTAAATATTTTCTGCAGGCTCCACATCATTAATAGAAATGGATGGCCGATTTCTTTTGAAATCAAGCAAGCTGCGAAGAGTACAGGCCTTTTCACTTTGTTCATTAACCAGTTTCGAATATTTTTTGAACACAGTATAATCATTCATTCTTGTTGAATATTGCAACAAGTGAATTGTCTGGGGATTGAACAAATGAAACTCACCATTTTTCTTCCATTGATAAATACCTCCCACAGGCAAGCGATCAACGGCAACATCTTTTCTTGTGAATGCAACAAAATGTTTTGCTAAAATTTCTTTTGCGATCTCATCAAGACCCATGCCTTGTATTCGTGAAGTGGCACCGGTAAAATAATTATCAACTACTTCTTTATTCAATCCAATGATCTCAAATATCTGAGCCCCCTGGTAAGATTGCAAAGTAGAGATCCCCATTTTGGAAAAAACTTTCAGCAATCCTTCATTTATTGCTTTTATATAATTTTTTTTAAGTTCATCCTCCGTCAGGTCTGACTGCAACCTGCCACTTTCTTTCATATCACGAATTGAAGAAAGAGCGAGATATGGATTGATAGCTGTAGCACCAAAACCAATCAAACAAGCGAAATGATGAACTTCCCAAACATCACCGGCTTCTACAATGATCCCTACCTTTCCACGCATGCCTTTTCGAATGAGATGATGATGAACGGCGGCTGTTGCCAGCAGCGACGGGATGGTGGCATGGTCCGAATCAATAGCCCTGTCCTGTAAAATCAAAACTTCAAATCCATCCTCTACTGCATCTATTGCATAACGGCACAGGCGATCAATGCCTGCTTTGAGTGAACCGGGCTTTCCATCGGCTCGGAAATAACATTGTAATGTCTTAGCCTGGAAAATTCCCGTATCGATGCTTCTTATCTTTTCTAATTCATGATTATTTAAGACCGGATGTTTCAATGCTACAGTGTGGCAGGTCAGTTCATCTTCCTCGAGCAAACTGCCGACATTACCAACAAACGTCGCAAGACTCATGACGAGTTTCTCACGAATCGGATCTATCGGCGGATTTGTTACCTGCGCAAATAGTTGTTTAAAGTATGAACTCAAATGTTGGGGCTGATCACTCAGAACTGCCAATGGTATGTCATTACCCATTGAGCCCACAGGCTCTTTTCCATCAAGCGACATAGGTGCAATGATCGTTTCCAGGTCTTCTTTCGAATAACCAAATGCCTTTTGATATTTAAAAACCTGGTCGTGCTCAAGATGAGTAAACATCACTCTGGGCTCAGGTAATTCATCAAGACGAATTTTGTATTTATTCAGCCATTCAGCATATGGCTTTTGAGAACATATTTTTTGCTTTAGTTCATCATCACTGATAATACGGCCTTGCTCAAGATCGACCACAAACATTTTCCCTGATTGTAATCTTCCTTTTTCTATGATCATGGAAGGATCGATCGGAAGCACACCTGTTTCTGATGCCATGATCACGCGATCATCTGCTGTGACACAGTAACGGGAAGGGCGAAGACCATTTCTATCCAACGTAGCTCCAATGATCTTCCCATCAGTAAAGGAAATCGAAGCAGGTCCATCCCAGGGCTCCATCATGGATGCATGGAATTCATAAAAAGACTTTCTTGCGGCATCCATATCTTCATTTCCATCCCACGCTTCAGGAATCAGCATCATCATCACCATTGGCAGGGAACGACCCGTAAGTGTCAGCAACTCTATCATGTTATCCAAACATGCCGAGTCGCTTTGATCACCACTGATGATCGGTAACAACATTTCCATTTCCTGTTTGGAGAAATAAGGAGAGTTGAATCCCTGTTCACTGGTTCTTAGCCAGTTTAAGTTTCCCTGTAAAGTATTTATTTCACCATTGTGCGCAATAAAACGAAACGGCTGTGCCAATTTCCATGATGGAAATGTATTGGTTGCAAACCGTGAATGGATCAAACCGAACGCACTGACCAATCTTTTATTTGAAAGATCAGGGAAATAATGACGAAGTTGTAAACTGGTAAGTTGTCCTTTATAAACAATCGTTTTATAAGAAAGTGAGGCAACATAGAAACCAATTGCATCCTGCTTTACAGTATTGCGTATAGTATGAGTGGCATAGTTGCGGAGTACAAATAACTTTCTTTCGAAATCATCCGGATTTGAAATATGATCGGGGCAGGCAATAAACACCTGTTCCATTTCCGGTTCAACAGATAAAGCCGTTGGACCAATGCCTTCAGCATTTACAGGTACTTTGCGATAACCCAAAATTTCAAGTCTTAATTTTTCCGCTGCCCGGTTAAAAATATCGCGGCATTCTTCGCGTAACCTGATATCATGGGGAAAGAAGATCATGCCAACGCCGTAACGACCATACGAAGGCAAATGAAAACCAATCCTGATCGATTCATCAAAGAAAAATTCATGAGGTATTTGTATCAGGATGCCGGCGCCATCACCTGTATTGGTCTCGCAACCACAGGCCCCACGGTGCTCCATATTTTCAAGAATAGTGAGCGCATCCGCAATATGCTGATGCGATTTGTGACCCTTTATATTGGCAACAAAACCAATTCCACATGAATCATGTTCGAACGAAGGATGATATAAACCGTCATTGCCTGCCATGCAAGATGTAGTTTTTAGAATGAATGTATAATTTTACCAAGATTACTCCCGGTCATATCGCAAGCAACTTCGGAAAATACAAAACGTTTTTTACAGGATGAAAAAATTTGTCAATATTTATCCACAAAAAGCCTGTCTCTCATTCCCTTTCTCATTGAAAGGTCTTAGCATGGGCCTATACTAAATAACCAAACATCTTATCATCCTTATTGATCTCAGAAAAATCAATATGATGGCTCCTCATCTTTTCCATGAGCTGCACATAATTGTTCTTATATTTTAATTCGATCCCGATCAAGGCAGGTCCGCTTTCTTTATTTGTTTTTTGCATGTACTCAAACCTTGTAATGTCATCATCAGGGCCCAGTACATGATTCACAAATTCTTTCAATGCCCCGGGTCTTTGTGCAAAATTTACCAGGAAATAATGCTTGAGTCCTTCATACTGCAAACTGCGTTCTTTTATCTCCGGCATCCGGTCAATATCATTATTACTTCCACTCAGGATGCAAACAATATTTTTTCCTTTGATCTCTTCAGCATAATCATCTAAAGCGGCAATTGATAATGCACCGGCAGGTTCTACCACAATGGCATCCTCATTATACAATTGTAAGATAATGGAACATACCTTTCCTTCGGGGACCAGGTGCATATCATCCAGAACATCTTTGCAAATGGAAAAAGTAAGATCTCCCACCCTTTTCACTGATGCACCATCCACAAAGCGATCAATATTTTCCAAAGTAACCGGATGACCAGCCTTAATGGCCTCATACATAGAGGGCGCTCCCTCCGGTTCAAGACCAATGATTTTTGTTTTGGGTGAATAGGTTTTGAAATAACTGCCGACTCCCGCACTCAATCCACCTCCACCTACAGGAATAAATAAATAATCAATATCGGTCTTATCTTCCAGAATTTCTACTGCTACAGTGCCCTGCCCTTCAATAATGCGGGGGTCATCAAAAGGAGGAATGAAGGTCATCCTATTCTTTTCTGTAAATTCTTTTGCAGCAACGGCACAATCATCATAGGTATCCCCCACTAATTGAATTTTCACATATTTTTCTCCAAACATTTTTGTTTGGCTGACCTTTTGTCCCGGAGTAATGCTTGGCATGAAAATCACACCTTTCGCATTCAGCTTTTTACAACTGTAAGCAAAACCCTGCGCATGATTGCCTGCACTGGCACATACAACTCCTTTTTCCAATTGTTCTTTCGGCAGACTGCTCATCATATTATAGGCCCCGCGTAATTTGTATGAACGCACAACCTGGAGATCTTCTCTTTTCAGAAAAATATTGCATTTGTATCTGCGTGAAAGATTATGACTGAACTGCAAGGGAGTCCGGTTTACAATTTCTTTCAACCGCAAAGCCGCTTCATGAAAATGAAATGTCATCTCTGTTATCTCTTCCGCCCGACCGGTATGTATTGTTTTTGTTTCCATCTGGCATTATATAGATTCAGATTTTAAGGCCTGCTTTCTGAATGATTCTTTTGTCGATACACCATGTGAAGTTGCGCCTGAAGCAGATGCAGGAGCAGGTTGATTTTCGGGTCTCAGGCTTCGAACTGTTTTCCCCGATTGCCACATTTCACTCTCACGCAATTCTTTTAATTCCTCTTCCAGTTTTTCACGGTAATCAGGTTGAGAATTTGAATCGATTGAACGTTGTGATTCCTTTCCTGCAGCCACACTTTCATAGAGTTCTTTAAAAACGGGCAGGGTCACATCGCGAAATTTTTTCCACCAATCCAGCGCTCCGCGCTGAGCAGTAGTTGAGCAATTTGCATACATCCAGTCCATTCCGTTTTCTGCAACCAGAGGCATCAGTGATTGTGTCAGTTCCTCAACCGTTTCATTAAATGCTTCCGAAGGCGTATGACCTTTTGAACGCAACACTTCATACTGTGCAGCAAAAATTCCCTGTATTGCTCCCATCAATGTTCCCCTCTCGCCTGTCAGGTCGGAATACACTTCTTTCCTGAAATCAGTTTCAAACAAATAACCGCTACCAATCGCAATACCCAAGGCAACTACTCTTTCAAAGGCTCTCCCTGTTGCATCCTGAAAAATGGCATAAGAACTATTGAGACCACGTCCCTGCAAAAACATTCTGCGCAGCGATGTGCCTGAACCTTTTGGTGCCACCAGGAACACGTCAACACCTTTCGGCGGCACAATAGCCGTTTGATGATTGAATGTAATTCCAAAACCGTGCGAAAAATATAAGGCTTTGCCTGTTGTTAAATATTTTTCAACAGTAGGCCACAATTTAATTTGTGCCGCATCACTCAGAAGATAGCAAATGATCGTCCCTCGTTCCAGCGCCTCTTCAATTTCAAACAAACTGACCCCGGGAATAAAACCGTCGCGAACGGCCTTATCCCAACTCTTCGAATTTTTTCTTTGACCAACGATCACACTGATCCCATTATCACGTTGATTCAGCGCCTGTCCCGGTCCCTGTACACCGTAGCCGATCACAGCCACTGTTTCATTTTTCAAAACTTCTTGTGCTTTGGCGAGCGGGAACTCTTCACGAGTTACTACATTTTCTTCCACTCCGCCGAAATTTAATTTTGCCATGTTGTATTATTTTAGTTTGTGGTTGAAATTTTATCTTTTTTCAATTTTCAAAAGAACTGTTCGTCAATCGTGAGACGTGAGTCGCTCAAGATTCACGTTTTACCTCTATTTCACCAAATGATGCGTCCATAATTATTTTCAGTCCCAAATTTGTCCTTTAGTGCATTGGGGCTACATACTGAAAATTTGTTCATTTTCATTTAAGTACTCATTCTCTACCACTTCATCACTTGGCTGATGTTCTTCAAATTCTTTCAGCTTTTCATGAAATCCATGACTTGATTTTATAATGGCCACTCTTGCACTGCGAACAAACTCGATCAATCCATAAGGTTCCAGCGCTTTTATCAATCCTTCGATCTCTTCACGATGACCGCTTGTTTCAAATACAATATAATCGGTGCGTATGGCAACGGCCCTGGCTCCATATTCGCGAAGCAATCGTTCTACTTTTACTTTTTCAGCGATCACATCTGTCGGCACTTTATACATAGCGAGTTCCTGCCAGACAATTTCTTCGTTGGTATTATAATAAGCTTTCAAAACTTCAACCTGTTTTTCGATCTGGCGGCAAAGCTTACGCACCACATCTTCCGTTTCATTGATCACGATCGTAAAGCGATGAACGCTGTCAATCTCAGAAGGAGACGTATTCAGGCTTTCAATGTTAATCTTTCTTCTTGAAAAAATAATCGCAATACGATTCAGCAAACCAACCTGGTTTTCTGTGTACACTGTGATTGTATATTCCTGCTTAACCATAATTATTAATTATTAATTATTCATTATTCATTTATTTCAACCTTATCTCAGCCACACTGCATCCTTGTGGTACCATCGGGAATACATTATTTTCTTTTCCAACCATCACTTCTAATAAGTAGGATCCCTTATGATCCAGCATTTCTTTTAATGAATTTCTTAAATCTTCTCTTTTTTCAACACGGCGGCCATCGATATAATATCCTTTTGCAACCTGCACGAAATCCGGACTGGTAATATCCACAAAAGAATATCTTTTATCATGGAACAATTGTTGCCATTGACGAACCATTCCCAAAAAATTATTATTCAAAATAATGATCTTAACCTCCACACCACTTTGCATAATGGTTCCGAGTTCCTGTATCGTCATTTGAAAACCGCCATCACCAATGATTGCAATCACAGTTCTGTCGGGGGCACCAAACTTTGCCCCGATCGAAGCCGGCAAAGCAAATCCCATGGTACCTAATCCACCCGAAGTAATGTTACTCTTTGTTTGATTAAATTTTGTGTACCGGCAAGCTACCATCTGGTGCTGACCCACATCCGTTACAATCACCGCATCCCCATTTGTTAATTCATTCAGCAACTTTATCACTTCACCCATTGTAAGTGCCTCACTTGTTGGGTTTAGTTCCGGAATAATGCAAGTCTCTTCTTCTTCTTTCTGAAAATCCCGGAAACGTTGCATCCACTCCGGATGTGTTTTTTGTTCGATCAGCTCTGTAAGCAATGGAAGAGTTTCTTTGCAATCACCCCAAACAGGAATAGTTGCTTTCACATTCTTATCAATCTCTGCCGGATCAATATCAAGATGAATGACCTTTGCCTGTTTGGCATATTTATC
>JBIOGV010000149.1:0-8734 GCA_044448365.1 Chitinophagales bacterium | reverse complement strand
TGCTACCCGCTGGTATCTCATCACCAATGCATCGCCCTGGGATAACCTGAAATTTGACATTGAGGGGATCAAAGAAGTTCAAAGAAAATTCTTCGGCACATTATACAATACTTACCAGTTTTTTGTTTTGTATGCAAACGTGGATGGTTTTGTGTTTGATGAAGAATCTATTTCATTGAAGCAGCGTCCGGAAATTGACAGGTGGATTCTTTCTTCATTGAACACATTGGTAAAAAAAGTGAATGAGGCGATGGATGAATATGAACCCACCATTGCAGGGCGTCTGATCGAGGAATTTGTAGATGAACATTTGAGCAACTGGTATGTTCGCTTATGCCGGAGAAGGTTTTGGAAGGGAGAATATGAACAGGATAAAATTTGCGCTTATCAAACTTTATATGAATGTCTGGAAACGGTTGTAAAATTAATGGCGCCTGTTTCGCCATTTTTTAGTGATGCAGTTTTTCAAAATCTCAATTCGGTGACCCATCGTTTTAAAGCTGCATCCGTTCATCATACTAATTTCCCGGTGACAAAAAAAGCAGTTATTGACGAAACGCTGGAAGAAAGAATGCAGCTGGCCCAGGATGCGTCATCACTTATTCTCTCATTAAGAAAAAAAGTGAATATCAAGGTCCGGCAACCATTACAAAAGGCATTGATACCGGTACCGGATCCTGCAATGGAACAACAACTGAGAAGAGTAGAAGATCTCATCAAAACCGAAGTCAATGTAAAGGAGATCCGATATCTGTCAGACACAGGTGACTTTATTAAGAAAAAAATAAAACCAAATTTCGGGGCCCTGGGAAAAAGATTAGGAGCCAGGATGAAAACGGTGACTTCGGCATTGGCAACCTTTACGCAGGAAGATATTTTAAAAATGGAAAAAGATGGCCAATTTAATTTGCCAATTGATGATGAAAGTGTAATGTTGCAGCTTTCCGAAGTTGAAATAATAAGTGAAGATATCCCGGGATGGACTGTAGCCAACAAAGGTTCGTTAACGGTTGCCCTTGACATAACTGTAACACCTGAATTGGAAAATGAGGGCAATGCCAGGGAGTTCGTAAACCGCATACAGAAAATTCGCAAGGAGAGTGGATTTGAGCTTACGGATAGGATACTGGTAAAAGTGGCAGCCAGCAATGGGTTAAAGAATTCGCTGGCTCAGTTTAATGACTATATTTGCGCCGAAATTCTGGCAGATAAGCTTGAATTGGTGTCTGAAATCGAGGATGGTACTGAAATTGAGATCAATGATATTTTTCTAAAAGTGATTGTTTCAAAAAAAGGGTAATAGTATGCCAAATAAAAAGCCAGCCCGTCCGAAAGGAGGTAAAGCAGCCGCTAAAAAACCTGCACATGCGGCAGGAAAGGCTAAGCCGGCAAAAGCATCTTCAAAAAAAGCGATTGCGAAGCCAGCTAAGATCACCCCTAAAAAAATAGCTCCCAAGAAACCTGTTTCTAAAAAACTGGCGGTAAAAAAAACCGTCCCCAGGATCATCCCAAAAAAACAGGAACAGAAAGTCAGTAAACCTTTGACAAAAGAAAATGCAGCCTTAAAAAGACAAGAAGCAACTGCAAAATCTTTAGTATCTATAAAACCTGCAATAAAACCAATATTGAAAAAAGAACCTCCAAAACCCATGAAAGTCGTGATACCAAAAACAACAACCAGATCAATAAAAAAATATGAACCCGAATTCACAAAATCTGTATTAGATACACCTATGAACGAAAACACTGGCCCTACACAACGCTACTCCGATGTCGACCTCACAGAATTCAGAGAGATAATCACAAAAAAACTGGAAGCTGCAAAAAAAGAACTTGCTTATTTGCAGGGATTGATAACACGTAAAGATGAAACGGGCGATATGGAAGATGCCCGCTATATGACCATGGAAGACGGCAGTGTGAGTATGGAAAGAGAACAGCTTAGCCAAATGGCAAGCCGGCAAATTCAATTTATTGATCATCTTGAAAAGGCAATGATGCGAATCGAAAATAAAACTTATGGTATTTGCCGAGTTACGGGAAAACTGATCGATAAAGCCAGGCTTCGTGCTGTACCACATGCCACATTGAGCATTGAAGCAAAGCAAATGATGAATAAATAGAATTCTTTCTTTTTCAAAGCCGGCTGGGCAGACGGCTTTTATGTTTTTCTTCTCTTATCATTTCTTTGAATCAAGGTGTGAAATAAAGATTCCATGACCATTTCATTCACATATGACAAGGCCCAGGTAATGCAGGCCCTACGGTATCATTTTATAAGTCGTCCCGAAATAAGAATTATGTTGATATTGGTAAACGTTTTTGCATTAACCTGTGCTATTTTATATTATTTTAAAAGGATAGCACCGCTTGCTGTATTATCAGGTTCATTTATGTGGTTTTTTTTAATGATTAGTTTTTGGTTTGTAATGCCCGCAATGGTTTACAGGAGAGCTGCCACATTTAAAGATCATTTTACAATGAATTTTGAAGAGGAAGGTTTTTCATTGGGAAATGAGCGGGGATCAAGGGCCTGGCCATGGAAAGCTTTAAGCACATTTATGGAGAGTCCGAATTTTTTCCATTTGTATTTTGATAGCCGTTCATTTTTCCTCGTCCCCAAAAATGGCTTCAACAATAAAGATGAAATTTATGAACTGAGGCAATTGCTGAAGGCCAGGGTCAAAAAATAAAAATCCGGTAGTTACCGGATCAAAATTAAAAAGTACAATGGTGAATTTTCGTTTTGACTTTTGAATTTCGGGTTACAATTCTTTTTCCATTTCAAAATGCGGGATAGAAACTTCCAGGAATTCTTTTCCTTTAACCTTGTATCCCATTTTTTCATAAAATCCAACAGCATTTTTACGGGCATGCATAGTTAAAACTTTGTAGCCATGATCTCTTGCAAGGTTTTCTGCAAATTGCATGAGCGCCCTTCCGATTCCCTTGCCCTGCAAAACGTTCAATACAGCCATTTGCCTTAATTTTACCATGCCGGGTTGTTCTTCCACTAACATGCAACAGCCAAGTATATCGCCATCTTCAAAAGCACCTATCAATAAGTTATGTTTTTCTTTTTCTAATTCTTCATGAGAAAAGATTAATCCCAGGGGCTTGCGTAAAATATCTTCACGCAGCTTTATCATTTGCTGATACTCCTTCGTTCCATGATCAATGATTTTCAGCGCCATCCTTTTTTAACAATTTGAACGTTTTCAATTTACAAATATCTGTTAATACTGCCAACCGTTAGTAGAAGTTATTTATTGGATATCAAATTTGAACGCTTAGGTTTACCACTCAATAATCCAGGCTTTACGGAAAAAAATCGATCACATGCGGCGATTAATTCAAAAAGTATATTTTTGCAGCCTATAACTAAAATCTTACGACATGTCAGACATTGCATCAAGAGTAAAAAAGATAATTGTAGACAAGTTAGGTGTTGATGAAGCCGAAGTTACTAATGAGGCTTCTTTCACCAATGATTTAGGTGCTGATTCATTGGACACCGTTGAACTAATCATGGAATTCGAAAAGGAATTCAACATTTCTATTCCTGATGAGCAGGCCGAAACCATTACTACAGTTGGTCAGGCTATTGCTTACCTGGACGAGCATGCTAAGTAATCCCCTAATTTTTTCCGAGCAAATCGGAATGCCTGCCCGGCAGGCAGGGAATAAACTACTCCGCCTTCTACTGTTAATCCAAGTGAAGGCGGTTTTACTTATACTGCATAGTTTTGTCATCACATTGCTTATTTGCGAAGTAGTATCTTTAACTAAATTCATCTTTACATGGAATTAAAACGGGTTGTGATAACTGGCATGGGTGCTCTCACGCCCTTGGGCAATACCGTAAATGACTATTGGAATGGATTGATAAATGGAGTGTCAGGTGCTGATATGATCACACTTTTCGACGCTTCAAAATTTAAAACCCGGTTTGCCTGTGAAATCAAAGGTTTTGAGCCTACTGATTTTCTTGATCGTAAGGAAGCAAGAAAAATTGATCGCTTTGCTCAAACTGCTTTGGTAGCAAGCGACCAGGCTGTATCAGATGCGGGTATTTCAAAGGGAAATGTTGATACAAACAGGGTAGGAGTTGTTTTTGCCAGCGGCATCGGGGGGCTTATTACATTCCAGGAAGAGGTAATGAATTTTGCCAAAGGTGATGGTACTCCAAGGTTCAACCCATTTTTTATACCCAAAATGATTCTTGATATTGCGGCAGGGCAAATATCCATGCGTCATGGTTTCAGAGGTCCCAATTTTGCCGTAGTAAGCGCCTGTGCTTCCTCAACAAATGCCATAATGGAGGCTTACAATTTGATTCGTCTTGGAAAGGCAGATATCATTTTAGCGGGTGGCACAGAAAGTGTCATCAGGGAAGCAGGTGTTGGCGGTTTCAATGCAATGAAGGCTTTAAGTGAACGAAATGATACACCTAAAACAGCGAGTCGTCCTTATGATAAAGATCGCGACGGTTTTGTAATCGGTGAAGCAGCCGCGGTACTGGTGTTGGAGGACCTGGATCATGCCATTAAGCGAGGCGCCAGAATTTATTGCGAGATAGCAGGCGCTGGTGCTACCGCCGATGCTCATCATATAACTGCACCGCATCCTGAGGGTTTAGGCGCAAAAAATGTTATGATTGCTGCATTGGAGGATGCCGGGATGAAACCAGGCGATATCGATTATATCAATACTCATGGTACTTCAACACCGCTGGGTGATATTGCAGAGGTAAAAGCCATCGTTGATGTTTTTGGCGAAGAGGCCCATAATCTGAATATCAGTTCCACAAAATCAATGACAGGACATTGTTTGGGTGCTGCAGGTGTTATCGAAGCAATGGCCTGTATCATGAGCGTGACACATGATTGCATTCCTCCCACTATTAATCATTTCACGGATGATCCTGAACTGGATAGCAGGTTGAATTTTACATTTAATAAGTCTCAGAACAGGACTGTGCGTGCAGCCCTGAGCAATACTTTTGGTTTTGGGGGACACAACGCCTGTGTGATCGTAAAAAAATATTTTTGATTTTTATTTTTCGTGTGAACTGAAAAATTTTGTAGCTTAAGTTTCGTGGATATCTTTAAACAGTTTTTTCCAAAGGAATCAGGCAACTCTTTTAAGAAGCATATAAAAAATATACTGGGCTTTTCCCCCGGTAATGTATCTCTTTACAAAACGGCATTAACCCACCGCTCGATCAGGGAAGCATCTGATGAAAATAATGAAAGACTTGAATACCTGGGCGACGCAATATTGAGTGCCCTGGTTGCGGATTATCTCTTTAAACGGTACCCGTATAAAGAAGAGGGTTTTTTAACGGAGATGAGAAGTAAAATGGTAAATCGTCAGCAGCTTAATGAAATTGCAGTAAGGATGGGTTTAAAAAAAGTCACTCTTTATAATAAATCCGATGGTTCATTAAAAGTGAGCCAAATATTTGGCAACACACTGGAAGCGTTGGTGGGTGCCATCTATCTTGACAAAGGATATAAAAAAACCAGTAAATGGGTAGCTGAAAGAATTATCCTTCCTCATATGTATATGGAAGACCTCGAACTTCTTGAGATCAATCATAAGAATAAATTATATGGATGGGCAAATAAAAATGGAAAAGCCCTGGAGTTTGAAACCATACACGAGCATATTGAAAACGGAAGACGTCTCTTTACCATAGCTGCGGTTGTGGATGGAAAGGCTGTTGCAGAAGGAAGAGCCTTCAATAAAAAAGATGCCAGCCAGATAGCGGCTCAAATTGCTGTAGAAAAATTGGGTATTGGAAAGGAGGCGGAGGAAACTGATTAATAGTCCAGATTTCAATGTTTAAAGTCAGATGCTGGAATACAATATAAGATTTTCTACTCCTCCAATTTAGCGTGAATTGATAAAAATCATTGATCATTAGCTATTTAGAGAATTCGTAAGATTCATTGGTAAATTTTCTGCATAAAACCACATAAAAAAAGGTAAAAATACTTGCAATAAAGAAAAACACCTATTAGATTTGCCCCAGTTCTTAATCACTAAGAATAAACACTTATAAAACAAATTCAACTTTAAAGATATTTTGGACGTTAAGGAAGAACCTGGTATTTCTATACCGGGTTTTTATTTTTTTGAACTAGATCATTCTTCCAAAGGAGTCTTGATCGACTGGCAAAGTTCTATTAAAACATTATTGCTGCTTTTCGGATGAAGAAAACAAACCAATTTATTATCAGCTCCTTTTTTGGGTATCTCATTTAATAATGTGAATCCTTCTTTTTTTAAACGTTCAATTTCTTTGTGGATGTCTTTTACCTCGAAGGCAATGTGGTGAATACCTTCACCCTTCTTCTCAATAAATCTTGAAATCACCCCGGTTTCTTCAAGGCTTTCGAGTAATTCAATTTTTGTTTCACCTGTTTGAAAAAAAGCTGTATTCACTTTTTCAGTTTCGACCCTCTCAGTTTTATAGCAGTTACTGTCCAATAGCTTTTCGAATAACGGAATGGAAACGGATAATGATCTAACTGCAATGCCTATATGTTCTATCTTTTGCATGATTGTAAATTAAAATTTGACCTTTCTGATCGATAAAGTTAGAGTTTCAGAACAATAGGCGTATAGAACCATTTAAACTAATTTTGTGTTATTAAGTGAACGGAATTTGCAGATATGTTCAAGCTTCCTGTATATCTCGATTATAATGCTACTACGCCCTGCGATCCGGAAGTGCTGGAAGCAATGATGCCTTATTTTACCCAGCAGTTCGGGAACGCGGCAAGCCGGAATCATGTTTTTGGATGGCATGCCCGGGAAGCGGTGAATTATGCCCGTGAACAGGTAGCGAAATTAATTGGTGCAGACCCGACCGAGATTATTTTTACTTCAGGAGCTACAGAATCGGATAACCTGGCCCTGAAAGGAGTGTTCGAAACATATGCCATCAAAGGAAATCTGCCTGCCGGTCAGCCGGGTCATATTATTACGTGTGCTATTGAACACAAAGCAGTGTTGGATCCCTGCAGGCATTTGGAAAAGCAGGGCGCTGAAGTAACCTATTTGAATGTTAAGGAAAACGGGTTGATTGATCTTAATGAACTGGAGAGAGCTTTTACGCCTACAACAATCCTTGTTTCAATTATGTATGCTAATAATGAAATTGGAACAATAATGCCGATAAAGAAGATCAGTAAAATAGCAAAAAGAAAAGGTGTATTGTTATTTACTGACGCAACACAGGCAATTGGGAAAATTTCAGTCGATGTAAATGATGATGGGATTGATTTAATGGCTTTCAGTGCGCATAAAATGTATGGACCGAAAGGAGTTGGAGCTCTATACGTGCGTCGAAAAAGTCCAAGAGTAAAATTAACTGCGCAAATTGATGGGGGGGGGCATGAAAGAGGTATGAGGAGTGGCACTTTAAACGTTCCGGGTATTGTTGGTTTTGGAAAAGCCTGCGAAATTTGTATGAAAGAAATGAGCAGCGAAATAAATAAAATCAGCAGTTTCAGAGATAAGCTCGAGACGGCTTTGCTTAATATTGAGGACACTTCCTTGAACGGAGACAAGAAACATCGATTGCCCAATGTTTCTAATATTTGTTTTAAAAATGCAGAAAGTGAAAGTTTAGTAGCAAGCCTGAATAAGAATATTGCTATATCTACCGGTTCTGCCTGTATGTCGGCTTCGTTGGAGCCCTCCTATGTATTAAAAGCCATGGGATTGAATGATGACATGGCACGCAGTTCAATAAGATTTAGTCTTGGACGTTATACCACAGAAGAAGAAGTTCAATATACAATTGACCAGGTCACGGATGCAGTAAATAAATTAAAAGAAATAAATCAGCAATTAGAACCTAAAAATTGAAGACAAATTATGAGTATAGAATTAGAAAATGCTATTTATATAAGTGATAAAGCAAAAGAAAAAGTTATCCGGTTGATGCATGAAGCAGGTATAGCCGGTAATAATTCATGGTTTCTTCGTGTAGGCGTAGCTGGAGGAGGTTGCTCCGGGCTTAGCTACAAGCTTGATTTTGATAATGAGCAAAAACCTACAGACCAAGTGTTTGAAGACAATGGGGTCAAAATAGTTACTGATCTGAAGAGTTTTTTATACCTCGTAAATACAACGCTTGATTTTTCTGATGGACTAAATGGTAAAGGTTTTCAGTTCATCAATCCCAATGCAAGCCGTACCTGCGGTTGCGGTGAAAGTTTTGCTGTATAAAGATTCTGCCTTAATAAAAAAGTCCTTCAATAACTAAAGGACTTTTTTTTAGATATCTTAATCTATTCGTTCTGCGGCAGGGTTGGTATTGGTGGTGGTGGTACTTCAGGTGTTTTAGGGATTGAATTAACTTCTGTTGGCGGTACAGGCGGAGGAGGAGGTGGTGGAGGTATAGGAATTGTTACCTGGAGTTTTGGAGGAGGTAATGGTGGAATCGGTTTTTTCGTCTGCGAAAAGATATTTATTGCAAGAACAACTACAACAACCAGGGCTGATAGATAAAAAATTATTTTTCTCATAATAAGCTTTCAGGCTAAGATGCTGAGTAGTTTCTTTTCCATAAAAATTCTTAAAAAATTGAAAAATAGGTTGAGGTAAAGAAAGAGCAAATGTTCTTAGTTTAACTTATTTTGCAGCCATCTTCATTAAACATGTGGTCAGTTTGTAAAAAAGAACTCGGGCAATTTTTCAGTAGTCTCACAGGTTATAT
>JBIOGV010000148.1:0-8900 GCA_044448365.1 Chitinophagales bacterium | reverse complement strand
TGCCTCGGGAAATTTATTCAGACAATGAGTCTGAGTATGCCAAGCAACCCGGGGCACGCTGTTGAACTGTTCATTGTCGTCATTCAGATACGGTCTATAAATTTCTTTATGAAACAAAACTTGCTTTTTATTCTCTTGTTGGCCGGTTTATTAATTTTCAAATACAACAGCTTCTGCCAGGTGAGTGATTCACCGGAGCGCAAATGGTGGAAGGAAGCGATCGTTTACCAGATCTATCCGCGAAGTTTCAAAGACAGCAACGGAGATGGCGTTGGTGATTTAAGAGGCATCATTTCAAAACTTGATTATATAAAAAGCCTGGGGATAAATGTGGTCTGGCTGAACCCAATATATAGCTCACCCAACGATGATAACGGTTATGATGTAAGTGACTATCGCCAAATAATGAAGGATTTTGGAACGATGGCAGATTTTGATTCTCTTCTGAAAGGAATGCACGACCGGGGCATTAAGCTGGTGTTGGACCTTGTAGTAAATCACAGCAGCGATGACCATGAATGGTTCCGGCAAAGCCGCAGCTCAAGAAATAACTCTTACAGGGATTATTATCATTGGTGGAACGCTGAGAATGGTAAGCCGCCTTATCGCTATAGTTTGTTTGATGTGAACCATGATGCATGGAAATACGATTCCATTTCCAATGCCTATTACCTGCATTATTTTTCGCGCAAGCAACCCGATTTGAACTGGGAGAATCCGCGGGTCCGGCAGGAAGTCTTTGATATTATGAAATTCTGGGCAGATAAAGGCATCGATGGTTTCCGTCTTGACGCATTCCAGTTTGCAGCAAAGGATACAACATGGCCGGAATTTCCACAAGGTTTTGAAGAAAATTTCCGTCAATATTATGCTATGCAGGGAAATCTTCATGGTTATCTTCAACAAATGTATCATGACGTATTCAGCAAATACAATATCATGACTGTTGCAGAAGGCGCAGGAAATAGTTTTACAGATGCGCATAATCTTGTTGACACCAACCGGCATGAATTAAATATGGCGTATAGCTTTGAAGGGGTAGACATTGCCAAACCTGAGGGGTACAGTTTGTTGCATTTTAAAGAAGTGTTTAGCCGTTGGGACAGCGCATTTGAAGATAATGGCTGGTTATCTATTTTTCTTGCCAATCATGACCAGGCGAGAATGGTGAGCAGGTTTGCAAATGATAGTCCTGCTTACCGTGATCTGTCTTCTAAAATGCTCACTACATTCATCATGACCATGCGGGGAACGCCATACTACTATAATGGGGACGAGTTGGGAATGACGAATATGAGATTTGATAAAATTGAAGATTACCGCGATGTGCAAACCCTGAATGAATATCAGCATGAAAAAAATGTTGGCGGAGATCTGGATGCATTCATGAAGCGAAAGGCATTTGAAAGCAGGGACAACGCGCGCACCCCATTTCAATGGAACAACTCAATGAATGCGGGCTTCACAACCGGTAACCCATGGATAAAGGTAAATCCAAATCATAAGATCATAAATGAAGAAATGGAGAACAAAGATTCTAACTCTGTGCTGAACTATTTTCGGAAGGTGGTGAAGCTGCGTAAAGAACATCTTACGTTGGTTTATGGAAAATATGAATTGCTGGACAAAGGCAACCCGGATGTTTATGTATATATAAGAGAAGGCGAGGGGGAAAAGATACTGGTTTGTTTAAATTTTTCTACCCGCAAGGCAAGTGCGAAGACAGGGATCGATATGAAAAGTTCAAGAATGCTCTTATCAAATTATGATGCGGTGCCTGTAATTAAAAAAACAAATATTTTACTGCAACCTTTCCAGGCTGTCATTTACAAACTACAGGAATAGATAGAAAATGCCACACGCATATTTCGACTTTTATTTGGGGCAGGGAGAAATGCTCAAATATGAATCGTCCAACGCAGGTTCAGGTTTTACAATCCTACTATCGACTTTTGTATTTTTACAAGGCTTCGCTTGCAGGCTTGAGGGATTCTATCATGGCGACATCACCAAACGGAGCGACTGTGTTCAATGCGAGTATTGCTTTGATCAAACTCTTAAAAAATAAAAACATATGCGAAACATGACTTTGGTCTGCCTGATGATCCTCAGCATTAACTGTATCACCCCAAAAAAGGCTTCAATGATATCAGGAAAATTAAACGGTACGTGGGTGCCGGTCAGGCAGGAGATTGGCGGCACATTGCTTCCAAAAGCGGTTCTTGAAAAGGAAAAACTCGTTATCAGCGACAGCATTTATACATTTACTGCAGAGAGCATTGATAAAGGTGTAGTAAAGTACAGAGATAATAAAATGGACATTTATGGAAAAGAGGGAGTCAATGCCGGCAAACATTTTACTGCAATTTATAAATTGGAAAACCTGCCTACCACACAGGGAGGTGAGCAGTTGACGATATGTTACAACTTATCTGGTGACAGTTACCCGGATGCATTTGAGACGAAGGCCAAGCCGACACTCTTCCTTTCTGTATTTAAAAAAGAGCAGTGAAGTTGTAACCCCAAACCTTAACTGATTTCAGTATCATGCAGCAAAAGCCTTATTCGGACTGTTTGATTTTTAAGAACTCGGCATTATTGTCTTTCCATCTGCTGGTCAATCTTTTCCAATCGAGTCTTTTACAAAACCTTGTGTAAACTATTGTTTTATCATGAACATATAAAAAATAAAGAATTAAATTAGTGCTCTTCAAAAAAAATCAAAAGTGCCCATCAAAACTGTTCTTCGATATCATTATTTGACTTACCTGTTTTGGATACTTATTTTTTACCCATGCTTATCAAAGGCACAGATATGTAATGGCAGTTTTGGTGATCCGGTGGTAAACTTAACTTTTGGCCAGGGCAATACCGGGCCTTCTTCCTTTGTTCCGTCTTCAGGCTATACCTATATCAATGATCCATGTCCCAATGACGGATATTATACAATCGCGAATAGTATTACAAACTGTTACGGTGATACCTGGCAGCATATTTCATCTGATCATACCGGTGGAGGAAATTTCATGCTGGTAAATGCTTCTTTTCAACCAGGAGATTTTTTTCTTACAACTGTCACGGATCTCTGCCCCAATACTACTTATGAATTTTCCGCATGGGTGATGAACGTGATGAAACCCCTTGTCAGCATTAAGCCCAATATTACTTTTCATATTGAAAAACCGGATGGAACTGTTTTGGCATCGTTTGATACGGGAGATATGCCCGTTACAGCGGGGCCCGAATGGAAAAAATATGGATTTCTTTTTAGCACCCCAGTCGATAACGCAACAATTATGTTGCGTTTGACAAATAATGCACCCGGAGGATATGGTAATGACCTTGCACTTGATGATATCAGCTTTCGCCCCTGTGGTGCAAAGATCTCAGCCGGAATACAGGGAAGCAGTGATACGGTGAATGTATGTGAAGGTAATCAAACTGTTTATACATTTTCTGGAAATGCCTCTTCAGTATATCAGTCACCTGTTTATCATTGGCAACTGAGTATCGATTCGGGAAGCACGTGGAATGATATACCGGGTGCAGACAATACAACATATGTGCGACTACCGGTATCTTCTCCGGGGGGCTATCGGTACAGGCTCACTGTTGTTGATGCTTCCGTTGCAGGAATTACATCCTGCCGCATTGCATCGAACCTCCTGATCATAAATGTTCATCCAAAGCCTGTTGCAAATGCCGGACCTGATCGGGTTTATATAAAAGGTATTCCCATTACCATCTCTGCTATTGCTACAGGTGAAAACATATCTTTTACCTGGTCACCGCAATTATACATGAGTGATACCGGCACGCTCGATCCGACCGTTACTCCTCCTTATGATATTATATATTCTTTGTTTGTTCAGTCTTCTTACGGTTGTACCAATAAAGACAGCATGAAAGTAACGGTAGTATCAGGAATCTATGTTCCCAATGCATTTTCTCCTAATGGTGATGGGAAAAATGACTACTGGCGTATTCCTTACCTGGACATCGGCCTTGATGCAGAAGTAAATGTTTTCAATCGATGGGGGCAGCTGGTGTATCATGTATCAGGGGCCACCGTATCATGGGATGGCAAATTAAACGGTCAGCCACAAGATGCCGGAGTTTACGTGTATGTAATTACTTTCAAAAAAATCAACTACCCAAAAATAAAGGGCACCTTCACTTTAATAAGATAGATCAAACAAGGACTCATTCATTTTCTTCGGGTGTTACTATTTTTTATTTTAGAAATTCTCCGGGAATTGCATGGAGCGTTTTAATTTTTATCTGCTTATAAAATATTTCTGCTCCTTCAGATTGAATTTGCAATTTTCCTTTTTTCATCGGTGCTATTTTTCCGTTCTCCGATTGCCGTGAATGATATAGCACCATCATTGGCTTTCCATTTATCACATGAACACTGGTGTCGCCATGACAATATAAGTCAAGCACATTCCATTCACCTGGTGGTTTTTCTGCATCTCCATTTTTAATGCAATGTCTTCCTGTAGTATTTGTTGCGCTGAAAGTAACCATCTGTCCTGCAGGATTGTAAACATACTCACTATCCGATTTTTTATTTACAGGAATATCTTCCATCCCACCCGCCACTCCCCAATAATCGCCGCAATTTCCTTCTTCGATCTGGAATTCCTGGGATCGCATCCATGCTCCATAGTCAGCTCCATTTGGACCAACCGAAAAATAAAGAAGACCGCTATCTTTCTTTTTGTTTTTCTTTTGCCCCCATGTTAATGAGCCCCATTTAAACATTAATTGCAAATGAAAATTTTCATATTCTTTACTTGTTGAAATAGCACCCCAGTTTTCTCCTGAAATGCGGATCAGCCTTTCACCATCATTCTCAATTACTGTAAAAACATGGTTAGGATCATTGTTCAATCCAAGAGGTATATCGCTTATTTTTTTACCAGCATCGTCCAGCGGCGGTCCAAGGTAGATATCCCAGCCGGTCAGATCTTTACCATTAAATAAATATTGCCAATCATCATTAGGAAACGGTTTTGTAAAACCCGGAAAAATAATGGCGATAACCAGGGATGGCAGGGTCCATTTAAAACGCATCATGATGATTATTTTAATAAAGTTAATCGAAAAAAAATCCTGTTGAATTCCGAAAAGACAGCCTGGTGAAGATAAACCGCTGAATATTTTTTTACAGAATACTTTTCTCCGGAAGTTACAGGCATTGATGTCTTCAATTCAATCGACTCATGTTTCTGCCAGGTTATAAAACTTGAAAGTTTCCCTGGTGATAATTTTACAGTTTTCCGCCAGCTCTTCAAGCGTACAGCTGATCATTTGAATATTCTGAGGTAATTCATTTTTTGTTTCTATTAATTCCAAATTCAATATTGTATCCTTGCTGATCTTTTTTGTCCCCTTCAGTTTCCTGAAGATATTATCGGCTAATCTTCTATCGCTTCCCAGAAAAAATTTACCAAAGGTTTGAAAGCCATTGCTCGTTTTAATATTCACAAGAATGTAAAAAGCTATGGCAGCCATGGTTTCATGATTTAGTACTGCAAAAATAAAAAAGGGGATGATAGAAATTCAATCCATCTTTAAACACTGATGTCTCATGAAAAGCGGTGCATATTGAACAACTTATCCAAATGAAACGGTACTCCTAATTGTATCATGCATTGTAAACTGAAAGGCCACCGCCAGGTGTTAATGAGAAACAGCGATAGCGGTGTTTTGCGGAGAAAGTTTTAATTCGTATTGCATAGCTTCGACTGCATTCACTAAATATACCATCGCAGCATTCCAATCCGTAGCAACTCCATTGCAGGAGTAGGCATTATCATTATCTGTATAGGAAGTTTCGGCATCGGTAAAAGGATAATTACATTTATCCTGCCTGTTCTGATTAGGCCCTCCAACCAGCAAACCAGGTATGGGCTCATCAATCGAGTTTCCCATTGACATCTTATAATGCGGGTGCACGGGTGATTTCGTTCCAAAACAGCCGGTAACAAAACAATAACCAGTTGCATTTTTTCCCAGCAAATAATCAAGATTGGTCATTGAACCATATATATATTTCTGATTTCCGGTGATCAAATATGCATTGACCAATAAAATTCCCTGGTTGGCAGCAATAGCATTGCTTCCCCAAACAAAGTCTTTTTTGGATTGGCCCATCACCGTACCAAATGCATTCGAAGAGATATGAACCAGGTATGCATCAGCGATATTCAGCAACCTCTTTCGCATTAATCCAATTACATCGGCAGTATATTTTGGTAAATATCCAGCGTAACGCAACATGGAATAATAGGCCAGCATCCTGACATTATTCCATGAAGGAAGGCTTGCCGAATCATTCATATTTTGTTCAATAACGTCGAAATACATTTTATTTTTCGAGGTTACAAACATTTCTGTTGCTGCCCACATCCATTCATCGTCAAGCTGGTCGTCTGAATAGGCGCAGGTAGTTACGGAAGGTTTATATTTTTTATCTAAAATGTCCTGGTCATAAAAAACATCCGGATACTTCAACGCCCAGAACCATGCATTGGCTGAAGCCCGCAAACAGCTATCAGCTAATCCCGGAAGCTGAGCTTTCATTCTTCTGAATATTCTTCCTGCCTGGGCCATGACGGCAGCAAAATCAAGTGTAGCGGCTGTACTTTTTTGAACTACATATCTTGACTCCCTGTTGCCAGCAGTCATTATCCCATCCTTAAACCCGGCGCTTGTACATTTATGATAAACACCCCCGTCAAACGGATCCTGCATGGTAAACATCCATCGCAAATTGTATAAGACCTCATTCAGTATATCAGGCACCTTATCATTGCTCTCAGGTATATTTGTACTTAATGTATCAAAATGATTTGAAAAATCTTCATACGCTGAAAGCAACGTGCTCATGGTTATCCCATTCCCGACAATAGATTTATTACAATCGCCGGCATCATACCAGCCGCCGCGTGCAGAAATTATGGTTCCACTCGGTCGATTATCCGTATTTGCAGAGGGATGTATATAAACAGCATCATCGGCATACTCTGCAGCGCGGTTCCATTTGCCGGCATATTTCCCATCAAGCGCAAGAGACGATCGCTGATAATAAAAACCTTTCAGTAATGCTTTACTTAATTCAGAAAATACTTCGTTCTTAATTTCAAATGGAAATGATTGCTTCAAATCAGAAATACGCAGTATGTATGTTCCCGGAATTCTAAATGAGCTAAAATCAGCAATCCTTGTAGTGGTTGATGAAAAAGCTGATTTTTTTTTGTCACTTAAAAAACCTTTATACAACGTATCACTTCCATCTTCAGATACTACATAAAAGTCCCCGGGTCCTGCATTGCCTGTGACTATAGCCAATTTTGATGAATTGGGATAATAACCAACCTGGTTTAGCTTGATTGGATCCAATTGTTTTTGTGCAGATGCGACAAAACAGCTCCACATCAATATAAAAAACAATAAGATCCTTTTGCACTGAAAAGATTTTATTCTTTTTTTAAATTGAAACAGCCAACTTTGAGCGTAAATTTTTTGGTTGCGCACTAGATTCCTTTATTAAAAAACTTTGGTACGTATAAAGTTTTTTCAAAGGATCCGTAAAAAAATCAACAAATGCGATATCGCCTTTTCAAAGGAATAGAAGTTTCTGAAATAGGATTAGGCACGTGGCAATTAGGAAATGCCGATTGGGGCCGTGTTAAAGATAGTGAAGCACTTGATATTTTACAAGTGTTTTCAACGGCCGGTGGAAATTTTATTGATACTTCTGATGTTTACGGCTTAGGTATCAGTGAGAGACTTATCGGAAACTTTCTTAGATCAGCAGGCACAGAAATTTTTGTAGCTACCAAGCTGGGACGCAGGCAGGACGGGGCTTTCGGCTGGCCACAAAATTTTACTTATGATATGATGAAGAGGCAGGCAGAGGCCTCTTTAAATAATCTTGGCTTGTCACAATTGTTTTTGGAGCAACTTCATTGCATACCAATCGTAGAATTACGAGCCGGAAAATTGTTTGATCACCTGAGAAAGCTGCAAAATGAAAAACTTATAAAATTTTGGGGAGCCAGTGTTGAAACGATTGAAGAAGCATTAATTTGTTTAGAACAGGAAGGACTTGCGTCTCTGCAAATTATTTTTAATTTATTCAGACAACATGTAGCCGACGAACTATTTCACAAAGCAAAAGAAAAAGATGTAGCACTCATTGTTCGCGTACCGCTCGCAAGTGGTTTACTTGCAGGCAGGTTCAATAAGGAAACTAAATTTCCAACGACCGATCATCGCAATTTTAATGCAAACGGCGAAGCCTTTAACGCCGGTGAAACTTTTTCAGGAATTGAATTTTCAAAAGGCCTTGAATTAGCGAAAGAAATGGCTATTTGTTTACCTGATGATCGAATGTCGCAATGGTCTATACGATGGATATTGGATCATCCTGAAGTTACAACTGTAATTCCCGGAGCTACTAAGGTTAAGCAGGTAGAAAAAAATGTTGCCGCATCCGATCTGCCCTCCCTGGATAAAACGACACATGATACACTTCGCAGATTGTATGATGAAAAAGTAAAGCCTTTTATTCGCGGGCATTATTAAATTTCGAAATTCGAATTCGTCTATTGTTTTTGAATTAAATCAAGGAGTTTTTTATCAAGCTTGTAACCATGCCAGTCTTCATATTCCACATCAGCACGACCGGAATTTAATATTCCAAAATCTCCAATAAATTCCCAGAGAGCAAATCCTATTTCGTTTTTAGTAAGTATATCCAGCACATCACCAAACCACGCCAGGAAAACATCATGAGGCGTCTTATTCCAGCATCCACATTCTCCGCAATGAACACCCACTCCTTTATTCCTTAATTCGATCCAGGGTTTGTAATAATCTTCCAGCAT
>JBIOGV010000147.1:0-8917 GCA_044448365.1 Chitinophagales bacterium | reverse complement strand
GGATCTTCCTTTCCTGCATTATCAGGCACGTTGATGATCAGCACGCCAATGGTGAATCGCTTTTTTGATATCTGGTCCTTTCAAACTTTTGTCTGCCGCCTGCTGACATAAATCCGGGAATTCTTCATTCGGTGCAAAGCGCAAAGCAATGATCTGGCTCATCCGCAGCCGGGCATCCAATGGTTTACCTGAGAGGATAAAATGACGGATATTTTCTTCTGCCCTGATGGCCCGGTCCTGTGCCTTAAGAGCAAACTGCCTACAATACCAGGCAACGCTGGTAATAAGAAAAGAAACAATTACCAATAGCGAAGCGGAATATAAATTTTCTTTGGATGAATGTGTCAGATTGATAATACTTCCGATGATTAATGCTACTGAAAGCGGCAAGGTAACAAAATGGTACAGGAATACATACCGTGAATGATTGGTATAATTTTGTTCTTTCATTGTGTTAGTTTGATTTTAGTTTTTAGTCATTAAACAGGTTGACGATGGAATGATGATTTTATTTTAAAACATCCAGGACTTTATACATTTTATTTACTACTGCTGAAGAACTGCCACTGTAATTATTAACAAGAAAAGAAAAAATATATTGAGTCCCGTCTCCGGAAGTTTGGTAGCCGCAGAATCCTTTTACATCGCTGATTGAGCCGCTTTTCATCTTCATATTATTGTATTCGGGCAGGGCATTAAAAAAATAGGAAAACCATGATTGTTGCTTTGCATAATTCAATATTTCTACTTGTGCATGAGTGGTAACGCGGTTCTGGGGTGAAAGCCCCGATCCATCCTTAATATTCAATTCTTCAGGATCAAGACCTTTTTGTTTCCAGAAATCTTTGACAATAACAACGCCGCTGTCGGTTGCACCGAATCCTTTTTTCTCATAAGCGAAAGTTTTTAATAAAGCTTCTCCATAGAGATTAATGCTTTTTTGAAGAAACCAATAGACAATGGAGTCGAGAGTGGGGGAATAAATTTTCTCTAAAACTTTTTTATAAGCAGGAAGAGATAATTTATTATTCAAATAGTACTCTGATGGCCTACAACTTCCTTTAAGCTGAAAGTTATTTGCTGAAAATAAATTTTCAATATTTCCGGATAACTGATTTGTGGGAAATGGAGTAGATCCCGAAATCTGAAAACCTTGTTCACCTGCCGGCACGGTGCCTGTAACAAAACCGAAAATCGAATATGGAGGTAAATAAATATAGCCATTATCCCCGCTTCCGGGATTTCCTGATATTAAGAGATTCGTCAGGGCGGAGATATCTAATTGCGGTTCTGTTCCTTTTATTTCAACGATATCACCTTCTTTATTTCCAGGTTTAAGCAGAAGGTTATACTGATTTTCATTCCAATTAATTCCCCAGGTTCCTGCTCCATAATAATTTCCGATATCATCCCATATCCATCCTCCCGGAATTGGTTGGAAACTAAATTTTGAATCGTCTAAGATCAGATCCTTTGAGATCTTTCTGACGCCGGCATTTTTTAAAATTGATGACAGATATTTTAATATAGTATCCCGCTTTGTATGTATATATCGCCAGCTTCCGAAGGTTGGATCTCCGCTTCCTACAATATAAAAATTGCCTTCTAAAACGCTATCTTTTATTTGTCCATCGTATCCTATTTCGGTTTTATATCGATAATCTTTCCCCAACAACTCAAAAGCTGTTGTTGCTGTAATAATTTTTTGGGTGGAGGCAGGTACTAATCCAATTTGTGAATTTTTATCAAACACAACTTTTCCTGTCTTGGCATTGATGACATACAAAGAACTGATCGCATGTTTGAGCTGCGAATCGGATTCAAATTGCTGGTAGGCTTTTTGCAATTTTTCAGAAATGTTTTGTGCATGAGAGGCGTCAATAAAGAACCAGCAAACAATAATCAAGAGGAATTTATTCATGAACAGGATTTAGATTCAAAACTAAAAGAATTAAATTTAGGTTATGGAAAATGAGGTGAAAGAAGCGGTTCCTAAATATGACTATATCACTGCTTCTCAATATCTGGAAATGGAAAGATCCGCTGAATTCAAGCAGGAATATTATGATGGCCATATTTATGCTATGTCAGGCGCCAGTCTGGAACATAATATTATTGCTTCAAATCTTTCTGCAAGAGTTGGTCATTTTCTGGATGGAAAGAATTGTAGAATGTTACAGTCTGAGATGAGGGTCAGCACTCCTTCGCGTGACTCTTATATGTACCCCGATGCGATTATTGTTTGCGGCGAACCTGAATTGGAAGATGATAAATTTGACACGTTGCTGAATCCGTCTGTTATTTTTGAAATACTTTCCCCTTCAACAAGGAGTATTGATAAAGAAGGAAAATTCTTTTTTTATCGGGAAATTCCTTCCCTCCAGGAATACGTTATGATAGATTCACTTAAGCGGCATATCATTGTTGCACAAAAGCAGGCTGGTGATTCATGGAAATTTGAAGATATTGACAAGCATGGATTTGAATTTATTATTAGCACCATCGACTTTATAATCACTCTCGAAGCTGTGTACAGTGGCACAAGTCTTTAAATTTATATGCCTTTGAAAACAATTAATGCTTCCATACTCACCATTGGAGATGAACTACTGATTGGCCAAACTATTGATACCAACAGCGCTTGGATGGCGGAAGAGCTGAATAAGATCGGTGTGTGGGTAAAACGCCGTGTCGCTGTTGGTGATGTTTCGGATGATATCTGGAATGCCCTGGATGAAGAAAGTAAAAAAGCCGATATCATCCTGATCACCGGCGGACTTGGACCTACTGCGGATGATATCACAAAACCTTTGCTCTGCAAGTATTTCGGCGGAAAGATGATTGTAAATGAACAGGTTCTTGCGCATGTGAACTATTTATTTGAAAAAATTTTTCGCCGGCCGGGTCCTATGTTGGAAAGGAACCTGAAACAAGCTGAAGTTCCGGATGTGTGTACTGTATTGATGAATGAACGCGGCACGGCACCGGGTATGTGGTTTGAAAAGGAAAATAAAGTATTTGTTTCAATGCCCGGTGTTCCCCATGAAATGAAAGGTCTCATGAAAAAAGAAGTGTTGCCCAGACTTCAGCAGCATTTCAGAATGCCATTCATCCTTCATCAAACTTTCCTTACTTATGGAATGGGTGAATCCGTTTTAGCGGAGAAAATAAAAGAATGGGAAGAAAGTTTGCCAGCACACATCAGGCTGGCTTATTTGCCGCATTATGGAAATGTTCGTTTAAGATTGACCGGCATCAGTGATGAGAAAAACAAACTGGAAAAGGAATTGGAAGAACAATCGAAACTTTTAAAACCCCTGATACGGGAATGGCTGGTGATCGATGATGATATGACGATCCAGCAGGTGGTTGCAAAATTGCTGAAGGAAAAAAAACAAACGGTGGGAACCGCTGAAAGCTGCACAGGCGGTTACATTGCGCATTTGCTCACGATGGATGCAGGTGCATCGAACAATTTTAAAGGAACTATTGTGGCCTATGACAATAAAGTGAAAGAAGATATTCTGAATGTATCACATGAAACGATTGAATCCGCTGGAGCAGTAAGTGAAGAAGTGGTAAGGCAAATGGTGAAAGGCACTCTTGAAAAATTAAAAACTGATTTTGCATTAGCTACTTCCGGCATTATGGGGCCTGATGGGGGTTCAGAAGAAAAGCCCGTGGGAACTGTATGGATCGGTGTGGGTGATCATAAAAAGACAGAGGCTCAGATTTTTCATTTCAGGTTTGACCGGTTACGAAATATTGAACAAACAGCGCATACTGCATTGAATGTTTTGAGAAAATTTATAATTCAGAACCGGAATGAACCAGATTAAATTTGATAAAAAGAAAAAATTACCTTTGGGCGATCAGTAATTGCTTGCTTTATTACCGAATAGTCTCCCAATAAGTGGCTGATGTTTCGCGAGTAACAAGTTTAGAGACTTATGTTGTGTTCGTCGTGCTTTCTTTGTGCACTTTGTGACCGACAAAATATGGTCACAAAGGACACTACGAATCACAAAGATCACAATAAACTTGTATGGAAGATTGATTGGTAATAGCAGCAAAGCTGTTGACAAAGAAATAATCATCTTTCAATTTAAATGTTAAAGAACAAATGGCTACAGTTGATCTCGTAATGCCGAAGATGGGTGAAAGTATCATGGAGGCGACGATCTTAAAATGGCACAAACAGCCCGGCGATCATGTAAAAATGGATGAGACTGTTTTGGAAATTGCCACCGACAAAGTGGATACTGAAGTGCCGAGTATTGCTGAAGGTACCCTGGAAGAGGTCTTATATAATGTGAATGATGTAGTACCTGTGGGAAGTATAATTGCTAGAATTAAAACAAATGCTGAGGAAGGCACAAGACCCAGGGAACAAGGATCAATGATTCATGCAGAAGAAAAGCATGAAGAAGTCAGAACCAATTCTCCTATAAATATAACTGCAAACAATAGACCACAAAGCACAAACAATAATGGACGTTTTTATTCGCCGCTTGTTTTAAATATTGCAGCCAGCGAGGGAGTAAGCATGACTGAGCTTGAAACTATTCCGGGTACCGGAAATGAAGGCAGGGTGACCAAGAAAGATATTCTTCAGTATGTGAGTCAAAGAAAGTCGGGAGTCAGGAGTCGGGAGTCAAAGACGTATTCGTCACAGGAATCAACTAATGCTGTTTATGAAGCTCCGCAACTCAGAACTCAGAACTCAGAGCTCACAGCTTACACGGGCAATGTAGAGATCATTGAAATGGATCGGATGCGCAAGCTGATCGCTGAGCACATGGTGAGAAGTAAGCATACCAGTGCACACGTAACGAGTTTTGCCGAAGCAGATGTAACGAATATTGTAATGTGGCGTGAAAAGGTGAAGAAGGAATTTGAAAAAAGAGAGGGAACAAAAATTACATTCACTCCCCTGTTCATTGAAGCAGTTATACGCTGCATCAAAAAATTTCCTCTCATCAACAGCTCTGTTGAAGGTGACAAAATCATTGTAAAAAAAGATATCAATATAGGAATGGCAACTGCATTGCCCGGCGGAAATCTTATCGTACCGATCATAAAAAATGCAGATCAGTTGAACCTGGTGGGTCTTACTAAGCAAGTAAACAATCTTGCTGATAATGCAAGAAACGGAAGATTGAGAGCCGATGATACACAGGGAGGAACTTTTACAATTACGAATGTGGGCAGTTTTGGAAGTTTGATGGGAACACCGATCATTAATCAGCCACAGGTAGCCATCCTTGCTGTAGGTGCCATAAAAAAGAGGCCGGTGGTTGTTGAAACTCCACATGGAGATAGTATTGCCATCCGGCAAATGATGTATCTGAGCCTTAGCTATGATCATCGCATCATTGATGGCAGTTTAGGAGCTACATTTTTGACAGCAGTAGCTCATGAATTAGAAAATTTTAATGCTGACAGGGATTTTTAGGTCTGCCTATTGTGCCTTTTCTAAGGGTATTTTCATTGATTATTTAACTGGGCTTTAAGTTTACAGCCAGTACTTTTGATCCTCAAAGACATACTATGAAAAAAATATTCCTGATAGCCGTTTCAACCCTGTTCTTCTTTTCGTTTTCCCACGCACAGTTAAAAGATATTTTTAAAAAGGATTCATCAGGAAAAAGTGGGTTGGATAAGATCGTTCAAAAAATTCCCGGTAAGGGTTCCGGGAATCTTACGAATGATGAAGTGATCAATGGTTTAAAAGAAGCGTTGCAGGTAGGAACTCAAAGAGGGACTGATAAACTTTCTGCTATTGATGGCTTTTTTAAAGATGCGGCCATAAAAATTCTGATGCCACCCGAAGCGCAAAAAGTAGAAAAAACATTGCGCAGTGTAGGAATGGGGAAACAAGTTGACAAAGCAATTCTGTCTATGAATCGGGCTGCAGAGGATGCGGCAAAAAGCGCAACTACCATTTTTGTAGATGCGATCAAACAAATGAGTATACAGGATGCTTTTGGAATTTTGAAAGGCGGGGATTTTGCTGCTACCAATTATTTAAAAGAGAAAACAACTGCTTCACTAACTGAAGCGTTTCGCCCGGTTATAGAAAAATCATTGAAAAAAGTAGACGCTACTAAATATTGGAACACCGTTTTTACTACTTACAATAATTTCAGCAGTGAAAAAGTAAATACAGATCTTTCAGCGTATGTGACTGACAAAGCACTGTCGGGAATCTTTTACCAGGTAGGGCAGGAAGAGCAAAAGATCCGGAAAGATCCTGTTGCGAGAACGACAGATATTTTAAAGAAAGTTTTTGCGAATTAGCGATAATAGAAAAAGAATAGAAAACGAGCCAAAGAGAAATTTTCTTTTTGTCTCTTTATAATAAAGAATTCAATGAGTGCTTGAAAATATTTTCTCATTTTCTCTTAGCTACAGAGCAATACCAATCGAAACTCCAAATCTTATACCCACCAAGGCGCCACTAAAATCTGCTGTTACGGTTTTATTGGGTTTATCTACCAGCACATTTACTTTATTCTTGATAAAAGGAAATTGATTTAAAAAATCACGTATGTCCTGTTCCGCTTCTTCGGCCTGTATCGTATTCCAGGCTGCAGCATCACTGTAATCAATAGCCCTGAAATTATTTGTGGAAGAAGTAAGCTGTGGTCCAAAAAAGAAAAGATCAATCACAAATCTTTTAGCTATTATAAATTGGCTGCCTAATTGCACACCTATGCCCACACCGTTATACGCATTGGTGAAATCCATTGTTACAGGCTGGTTATCCAGGGTACCTTCACCGGTTCCATCGCTGGTGTGATGGGCATAAGTAAAAAAAGGCTCTATATAAAACCCCTTCAATACTTGCTTTGATAAATATTTCCGGAAACCTGCCAGGAATGAAAATGCTTTCATACTCATAGTAACATTATGTCCGTCAAAATTGGCATGATACGTACGATTGAATGGAACACCAATCTTTGCCGTAAGAGAGGATTTGTTCAGAAAACTATACTCACCCTGGAAACTGGCATCACCAAGTATTAAACCCGTAGGGGCCCACTTCAATGTGATCTTTGGTTCAAAAGTTTTCTGTGCGGAAACAGGTTGAAGAAATACTAAAAGAACAATAATAAGATGAGTAAATTTTTTCACGGCCCCGGTTTCAATATCTATAACGAAGACATTGCCGTGTTTATTTCTGCTGCTTGAAACAAGTTTTACCAGCTATAAATGTATCGCTTCACCATATGCAACTTCAATAGCATCTTTTACGCTTTCACTGATCGTTGGATGGGGATGAATACTATTTAACACTTCCTGGTAAGTGGTTTCTAATTTTCTTGCAACAACAGTTTCAGAAATTATTTCTGTAACGTTGTATCCTATCATGTGTGTACCCAGCCATTCACCATATTTAGCGTCAAAAATTACTTTGATAAAACCTTCCAAATGGCCTGCTGCCGCAGCTTTCCCGCTTGCGCTTAAAGGAAACTTGCCAACTTTGACGTCATAACCCGCTTCTTTTGCCTGCTTTTCAGTGTAACCCACTGAAGCGATCTCAGGAAAACAATAGGTACACCCGGGGACATTATTATAATCCAATGCCTCGGGTTTATGATTATATTTTTTTTCATTGAATCCAATATTTTCAACGCAAATAATTCCTTCTTTGGATGCCACATGTGCCAACGCCTGCCCGGGTATACAATCTCCGATTGCATAAATGCCCGGCACATTGGTTTGATAAAATTTGTCGGTCAAAATCTTGCCTTTATCGGTTTTAATGCCGAGTTCTTCGAGACCTATGCCTTCAATATTGGAAGAAACTCCAACTGCGCTCAATAAAATATCTGCTTCAAGAGTTTTTTCACCGTCCGGGGTTTTTACTTTAGCCTTAACACCATTACCTGAAGTATCCACTGAAGTCACTTCACTGCTTGTCATAATTTCAATTCCCTGCTTTTTGAAATTCTTTTCCAGTTCTTTTGAAATGTCCTCGTCTTCTACGGGAACAACTCTCGGTAAAAATTCCACGATCGTAACTTTTGTTCCGAGGCAATTATAAAAATATCCGAACTCAACACCGATAGCACCACTGCCCACTACGATCATCGATTTTGGTTGTTGAGCAAGGCTCATGGCCTCACGGTAACCAATAACTTTTTTGCCATCTAATTTTAAATTGGGCAGCTCACGGCTGCGGGCACCGGTTGCAAGAATGATATATTTAGCTTCAATAGTTTGTTTTTTAGCATCGGCCCCGGTTACCTCTATCTTTCCTTTGGCAACCAATTTTCCAAAGCCGGAAACTACGTCGATCTTATTTTTTCTCATGAGAAACTGAACACCCTTACTCATTTTATCAGCCACCCCGCGGCTTCTTTTAATGATCGCATCAAACTTTGGTTTACCTGTTGCCTCAATGCCGTATGATTCCGCATGTTTAATATCTTCAACAACCTGTGCGCTTTTTAATAAGGCTTTGGTAGGAATACAACCCCAGTTCAGGCAAATTCCGCCTAAGCTTTCCTTTTCAATGATTGCTGTTTTAAAACCTAACTGTGCAGCCCTGATGGCAGCTACATAACCCCCCGGGCCGCTACCGATTACAACTACATCGTATGCCATTCTGTTTATGATTTTAGATTGATGATTGAATCATATTGGTCAAATCCATCAAATAAGTTTTATCATACAAACAAGTTTGACTTATATGACTGTTATGACCACTGATTATTTTGACTTTGAGCCTGCGAAGCTACTTGAAAAACAATAATCCGTCAAAAGGTGGCGATCAGCGATAAAAGCTGATATGAAAATTGTATTCAACTGTTAAATTTGCAAGGTAATGACCCGTAAAATTTTTCATTTTTCATTCTTCATTTTTCGTTACTAATCCTTACCTTTGCCGTCCTCCAAAGTAGTCCCTTTG
>JBIOGV010000146.1:0-8959 GCA_044448365.1 Chitinophagales bacterium | reverse complement strand
GTGGGTGTCAGTATTTCATCATTCACAACTTTTACTTCAGATTTTTCCTTTGCTGATTTAATAATGGCAGTAATAAAGTTTTCTCCTTTGCTGCGACTTGGAACCTTACCATAAATACCCGACACCCTGATGACAAATGATCTTCTGCAATAATTCAATGCGAAGTACTCTCCAGAAAGTTTTGTGTTGGCATATACATTTAATGGGTTAGGATGATCCTCTTCCGTATAGGGTCTTCCCTTTTTACCATCGAATACATAATCTGTGCTATAATGCACAAGGGTTATTTCCAGGTCATCGCAAACTTTTGCAAGATTCAACGGACCAATACTATTTATTTTAAAGGCCAGGTCAGGATGTTGTTCTGCCTGTGGTACCAGGTTATACGCTGCAGCATTTAGAACGATTTGGGGTTTTGCAGACATCAGCACATCCCGCACATTGTCGATGTCGGTTATTTCAATATCAGAATGATTGAAACCAGCAATATCATATTCAGTTGAAAGCACTTCATGTAAATCAGTCCCTAATTGACCATTCACACCTATGATGGCTATTTTCATTAAAAAGGTTATTTAATCAATATTAAAAGGTTTAAGAATAAAAATAAAACGATTTATTGTTTCCCTTCCAGCTTATTTACATATTCTAATGAACCAAGTCGCAGGCGAAGTGGTATTGAAGTGCTTTTTTCAAATTGAAACTCTTCCCTGCAAAAAAAAGGAAGATGCGAAGTATAAGACCGGGGCTGGGCAATTTCAGCGATAACCGGGTTTTTCAAGGGGAAATTCAATGAAATAATTTTAAAGTAACTGCTATTAGTGGAATTATGATAAGATATTTTTTCATCAGCATATTGGTTTCCCAACTTTAATTTCCTTTGTAGATTTTCCGAAAAGCGTAGTGTGCCAGGAGAATTCTGTCCAATACGAGGTATTTGTTGCTGAGAAAAAATTTTTGCAGGTAATATTAACAGCAACACAACAAGAAACTGATATACTCGTTGCAACTTCATTCGATCATTTGTCTGTAAATTTACGGCCTGATTTTTGATAATTGGTACGATTTTTTAATTTTTAGACCCTGATAAAACAAGCCTTAGTTGAACCATGGCCCTGAGTCAGACCTTACAACAAAAACTGTTACAAAAACTGTCCCCTCAGCAAATTCAGTTAATGAAATTGCTGCAGGTGCCTACAGCGAACCTGGAAGAACGGATCAAAGAAGAACTTGAAGAAAACCCGGCACTGGAAGTAGACGAAGAAAAAGCCGAAGAGTTTGAGGAATCAAAGGAAGAATTAAATGAAGCAAGCGAAGAGCAGTATGATGAACCCGACGGAAGTAATGATGAATATGAAAACATAGACATCAGTGAATATGTACATGAAGGTGATGATGATATTGCTGATTATAAATTGAGAGACGATAACTATCCTGATGCTGACGAGGATCGGACCATTCCGCATAAGGTAGAGACGAGTTTCTATGAGATCTTGCTGGATCAGCTTGGTTTGCTGAATCTTGACGAAAGACAGAAAAGAATTGCGGAGCAAATTGTAGGGAGCATCGATGAAGATGGTTATTTAAGAAGAGAAAATGCTGCAATTGTTGATGATCTTGCTTTTCGGCAAAATATCGAATCAAATGAAGAAGAGGTGGATTATATTATAAAACGAATTCAGCAATTTGATCCCCCGGGCGTGGCGGCAAGAAACTTACAGGAATGCCTGTTATTACAGTTGAACCGTCAAAAAGAAGATGGAATACCTGTCGACACTGCCCTCATTGCGCTTACAAAATATTTTGACGAGTTTACCAAGAAACATTATGAAAAGATTCAAAAGGGTCTTGGATTAACGGACGATCAATTGAAGGAAGTGATGCAGCAAATCATTCACCTCAACCCAAAGCCCGGTGGTAATATTGGTGAAGTAAACAAAGCAGAAAGTTATGTGGTTCCTGATTTCTTTATTATAAACAATGCTGGAAAGCTTGAACTTACTTTAAATTCCAAGAACGCACCTGAACTCAGGATCAGTGAAGGATATCGTGAAATGCTGAAAGAATATGACCGGGGTTCTAAAAAAGACAGGCGACAAAAAGAAGCGGTACTTTTTATCAAGCAGAAAATTGATGCAGCTAAATGGTTCATCGATGCCATCAAACAACGACAGCACACCTTGCTAAGCACCATGACGGCAATTATGAATCACCAGCATGATTTTTTTCTTACGGGCGATGAAACCAGCCTGAGACCGATGATCCTGAAAGATATTGCCGAAAAAACAGGACTTGATATTTCAACCGTAAGTCGTGTGGCAAACAGTAAGTTTGTGCAAACAGAATTCGGTACCTATCGCTTAAAATTTTTTTTCAGTGAATCATTAAGCACTGATAGCGGTGAAGAGGTTTCTACAAGAGAAGTAAAAAAGATCCTGAGTGACCTGATAGAAAGTGAAAGTAAAAAGAAGCCGCTAAGTGATGAACGATTAACTGAATTATTACAGGAAAAAGGATATAATATTGCGCGGAGAACCGTTGCCAAATACCGCGAACAGCTGAATATACCTGTGGCACGGTTACGCAAAGAATTATGATATGGAATCACGCCTGGGAGTCAATCAAAAAAGTAATTTGGTAGAGATACAAGCGCCAAAAAAGAAATATCCCATAGCAATAAGTATAACTGCAAAGATTATCTCTTATATTTTTCATCCGCTGTTTATACCCGTTTATCTTTCATGGCTTATTGTAGAAACGCAGTCCTATCTATTTTCTTCCTTCAGTAATCGGGATAAGACAATATTTGTTGTACGGTTTGGAGTCATGTATATTTTCTTTCCTTTAGTATCGGTGCTATTGATGAAAGCACTGGGATTCATTAGTTCAATAAAGTTGAAAACACAACGTGACAGGATCATTCCGTACGTTGTGTGCATGATCTATTATTGGTGGATGTGGTATGTACTGCACAACCAGCCTGAATTTCCAAAAGAGTGTGTAATATTAAGTCTTGCGATTTTTTTAGCTTCCATCGGGGGGTTAATGGCCAATATCAATATGAAAATAAGCATGCATGCACTGGCCGCCGGTGTGATGGCGGCATTTGTAATGCTGCTTGGATTTTCACAGGATGTAAATTTTGGAGTTTACATTTCAGTTTCTATTTTGTTGACCGGTATTATTTGTACTGCACGTTTGATAGACAGCAATCATACCACCAGGGAGATTTACTGGGGATTGTTTATCGGGATTTTTTCATTATTTATTGCTGCTAAGTTTACCTGATTTGACTCAATAGCGGTTTTGTCGTTAAGAATGCGATTCTTCAACAATTATCAAAACCATTGAAGCAATGTAATAGTGATTAAAAAAACAAAAGCTCAACCATAGGGTACGATTGAGCTGTTTGTTGTCATCCATCCTTGTTATGCGTCGTCCAATCAGCCATTTAATATTCGGGATCTCTGCAGATAAATCTTTGTTGGGTGATAAATGAATAAGCAACTGCCATTTTTTATCATATTTATAATTTCACCGGATTCATTTTGGGGAACTGCGGGGCATCCATAACTGCGCCCCATAAATTGATTTCCATCCAAACGTCCATCGCCAACATATTTTGCACCATGAATAACAATATTTCGCCGGGTAGCGTGATCATTAAAACCAGCTTCGAGCCCTTCCAGTTTTAATGATAGTCCATGCTCACCATAATAAGGGGAACCGGTGATATAAAAGCCAAGACTGGATTGATGAGAATTAGCCCTGTTTGAAAAATGGGTTGCATATTCTGCTCCCGAACCTTTGCCGTGCGCCACATAACTTGTTAATAATACCTTATTGTCAGAAAGATCCAGGATATAAAATCTTTTTTTACTGGAGGACTGACTGAGATCACAGATTGAGAGCAGGGAAGTATTATTCAGTTTTCCTTTTTTAATTAGGTATTGATAGCCCTTGTAAGCATACTCAAATGCTTTTTGCGAAAGTCCTGCATCAGATAAGTGTAAATCATTATAAAGGACCTCGGCATTATTTGTAATTGAGTAAGTGGTACTATTTTTTTTCTCCAGAGAGGCTGCATCTTTTTTTTCAGTGTAGCGGGCAGGAAAAAATAAAAGCGAAAGCGATATTGAAAGCAGTTGGCTTTTCACAGGTACGGATTTTTAAAATTCAAATGATAGTTTTCAGGGTCATTCGACAATTGTTAGAACGATACCGGTTGCAAAAATATTATTCGAAATAGAAAAACAAAACAGATTAAGGGTGTTTACTGAATTTTTTCGAATAAATACGATAATTCACTTAATAAAAGCTGGGGAAAATTCCAGTACAAATTTGCCGGACTTCATGAAATGTTTACTCTTTTACTTTCGCGTTTTTTACTGAAAAATTCATTCGAGTAAACCTTTAATAAAACAATGAACAATGAAAGCAGCATGGGACCGAATATGAGACCGATAAAGCCAAACAGGCTAATACCTGCAATAACTCCGAATACGGTAATAAGCGGGTGAATGTTTCCCAGTTTTTTATTAAGTATAAAACGAAAAAGATTATCAACCAGGCCGATCACACCAAAACCGTAGATAAGCATTATGAGGCCCTGGAGATTCTTTCCTTCCGCAAAAAATATGATTCCTAACGGAACATACGCGAGTGCAGCTCCAACAACAGGCAGCATGGCAGTAATACAGGTGATCGCAAACCAAAGAAAAGGATCCTTTACACCGATCAATAAATATCCCGCAAGACCTACTACGCCTTGTATCAATGCGATCAGGGGTATACCAATAGCGCTTGCCCTGACGGTGGTACCAATATCTTTTGTAATGAGGTCTACATTTGAATCTTTCAGGGGGATGTACTCATACAATTTATCTTCCATGGTGCGGCTATAGATCAGCATAAAATATAAAACGAAATATAATACACCGATAGTGCTGATCGTATTAACCGTAATGTTTAATATCTCCGGAATTATTTTTCGGATGAAGGGGCCGATCTCGTTTATAGTTGTGTCATCGGCGATTGCAAAACCAAATCTTGTTTTCGTTTCACTGGAAAAATTTTTCAGGGAATCGAGTATTTGGTTTGAATGTTCTACGGCATACACTATTTTACTGGTTAGCAGGTTGGCTAAAATTCCAAATGGTAAAAGAATGACCAGGAACGAAAGAATCATCAGCAGCCATGCGGCTTTTGGTTTACTCCATTTCTTTACTTCGGTAAGGTAATGCATGCGGGGCCTCATTAAGATATACAGTGTAAGGGAGCCTAAGACTGCGGGAATAAAAAAACTCAATTCAAAAAAAAGCAGAAGCCCAAGACTTAATATAATCATGATGAAAAAGACCTGCCGCAAAATATTCTGATCAAGTGTATGCTGGTTGTCGTTCATATCACTAATATAAAAAATAAAGTCCCGAAAAATCCGGGACCTTGATGTTTATACGATAACTTTTTTCCATTTTCCTTTTTTAAAATAAATCCAGGCAGCTATCGCAATAGCGGTTTCTGCAACAGGTATGGCAATAAAAGCACCTGTGGGACCCCAATTCAATACTTTGGCCATAAAATAGGCCAATGGTATCTGGAAAAGCCAGAAGCCTATGAAATTGATCCATGTCGGCGTACGCGTATCACCTGCACCATTCAAAGCCTGTATCATTACCATACCAATGCCATAAAAAATATAGCCTGTGCCGATTATCTGCAATGCCTGTACACCATAGCCCTGTACTACCGGTTGATTTGTAAAAATGCCAATAATAGGAAATGAGCAAAGAAGAAATAATAATGTAACTCCTGCCATAAATATTGCATTATATTTTGCAGTAAGCAATACACTTTTTTCTGCACGTTCTGGTTGTTTTGCTCCTAAATTCTGGCCAACTAATGTAGCGGCTGCATTACTTAACCCCCAGGCAGGCAGAATAAAAAAAACCACATTCCTGATAGCAACCTGGTAACCTGCCGACGCATTTGTTCCACCAGTCGTTGCTATCAGTATTGTCAGTACGATCCAGCTGCCTGACTGGATGATGAACTGTAAAGTGGCCGGCCATGCAACACCAATAACTGTTTTGATTACAGGCGTGTCCCACTTAAAATGCAGCCGCTTTACTTTTAGAATTCCTTTGCCACTAAATAAATTATAGCATTGGTATAACACTCCCATTCCGCGGCCGATGGTTGTAGCAATGGCAGCTCCCTTCAATCCAAACCCGCTCCATCCACCGATACCATAAATGAGCAGGGGACATAGAATAATATTCATAAAACTTGCGAGCCATAAACTTCTCATGGCAATAGCGGCATCACCAGCGCCACGAAAAATACCATTGATCAAAAACAGTAACATGATCACTGCACTGCCCCCGAGCATGACACGGGTAAACACAGCACCTTCTTTTACAACCTGGTGACTTGCACCCATGATACTTAAAATATCCGGGGCAAATACAATTCCGCATGAACTGATTATAAGAGTAATGATCAATGCAATTAAAAGACATTGCATCCCGGCATGTGCGGCTGCCTCAGGATTTTTTTCACCAATTCTTCTTGCCACGACAGCGGTAGCCGCTGTACTTAAACCGATCGCTACAGAATAAACAATGGATATTGATGATTCAGTTAAACCTACTGTTGCTATGGCATTGGGGCCGAGCTTTCCGACAAAAAACATATCGACTACGGCAAAAACTGATTCGAGGCTTAACTCCAATATCATCGGGATGGCCAAAAGAATGATTGCCTGGCGAATACTGCCTTGTGTATAGTCATGCTCATCTCCCCTTATCGATTGTTTTAATAATGAAAAGAACAGAGATAGCTTACTTGTATATTGAGTTGATCGTGACATAAATTTTAGTTAGAATAAATAGTTGAAAATAGAAACATGCCTTAGCAGGCAGCATGAAACGGGGAATAAATACGTTCTAAAAAATGGGGGCGAACGTTGAGCAGATTTTCATATCCAAAAATTGAATAGGGGCAAAAATAAGAAATACTATTTAAAAATAAGGCGCAGAGCCGACAAATATTGATCAATGTAATTTTCTTTCTGCCGGCGGCGATATTGCATGATGAAGCGTGGATGCGGTAAGGGAATGATCTTTTCAAAAAAATGGTATTCGTTATTTAGCGAAGAGAAGAATTTCAGATTTTTATTTCCGCCGATGCATATGCAATGATCCGTATAAAATCCCAGTGAAATTTGCTTTTGAATGCTGCTGATAATAAATGGCTTAACCATTTCCTGCAACTTCTTATCATCATAATAATTCAGGTTGATTCCATTTTTTAAAAAACCAAGAGGGCTGACAGAAGTGATGAAGTAATCGTTATAGAATTTTTCCGGACCGCCATATGCATTGATAAAATCATAAATAAATTCCGCAGATAACTCTGTTGTAGGTTTAAATGAATGATCAATATTGCAAAACTCTTTTAGTTGTTTAGGTGCAGTAAAATTTATGCCTGTGGTTCCGGCGCCAAAACGACCGGGATTGATTCCAAAGACCAGGTGTCTTGGTTTATTGTCATTGTAAAATTGATAAAAGAATGTCTTAACAATTTTCATTACCTCCGTCTTTTGTTGTGGAAATAAAATTTCGATCCCCTTGGGCAGCGGAGGAGGCCGGAGGGATGTATAGAACTCAATTATCTTTTTGGCAAGCGATTGCACCCGGCAAATTAAATTCTTTAGTTGAAACGCTTAGCTGTATCTAAAAATACGGTAGTCGCCCGTAGTAGTAATACTAAATCGTTGCCTTATTCGTTTAACTAACAGGCCGGATTCATTCTCTTTTTAAAGAAGATTTTTTAATTTGGCCCTGATAAAATCCATTATTTATGAAAAACGTAAAGATTTTTTTTTCTGCGTTTGTCTTATCTGCATTATCCTTATCTCTTATCCACTGCTCAAAGGGGACAACCGGTTTCGGCTCACCCACTGAAGAAGCCCTGGTCAAAAATATATGGTCTGTTGATTATTATTTTTATAACCAGGATATGACAAACAGTTACAATAATTCAAGATTATTATTCAGCAGTACGGGCGCTGTGGGTTATCAGATAAATGGGGAAACGATTGCTGGTACATGGAACAGGACTGTCGATGCTTCGAATAACGAATTGATCACACTTCAATTCAATACAAGTGATGCCAATATTGAAGGACTTAATAAATCATGGAAATTGACCGATCGCACTGCCATCTCTATTCAGTTTGAAGAAATTGATGGAACAACAAATATTCTTTTCAGATTGAAAACTGAATGATCAGGTTATTTCAATCCCCCATAATCAAAAAAAAGAAATTCCTTCTTTGAAGTTTTAAAATCTTTCCATTTATCTGTATCAATTTTTACAGCAAAAACGCTGCAGGTAGGCATATCGTCAACCTTCGTTTCGGTCAGCGAGTTGGCGAATGAAGTAATACCGGGATTGTGTGAGAACAGAGCAGCATTCTCCCATTTATTTTTCAAACCCTGAACTACCTCATAAAAACTTTCTTCATTTGCCTGATACAGCTTTTCTTCAAGAATGATCTTCTTTTTTTCAAAATCAAGCTCTTTTATAAACCGGATGCAGGTTTGCCTGGCTCTCTTTGCAGGGCTTGAAACAAAAGCATCGATTTTGATTTTTTGATTTTTCAGTTTTTTAGCCATTGCCGGGGCATCCTTCTTTCCTTTCTCATTTAAAGGCCTGTCAAAATCATGTATTGACGGATCACCCCAACTACTCTTGGCATGGCGAATGAGAAAAAGAGTTTTACTCATATTTCAACGGTATTCAATCAATATGAAAAATGACAAAGTAAAATTATTGAAAGGGAAGATGAATTGGGTAATAATTTCTTTCTTTACTTTGGACATTAACTTAAGAATATGAAGAGGATTTTATTTGTTGCGGCAGTTCTTGTCGCATATAGTTGTGCGATCAAACC
>JBIOGV010000145.1:0-9129 GCA_044448365.1 Chitinophagales bacterium | reverse complement strand
GTTTGATCCCTGTCCATATACGAATTATAGCCATTACTGGCCGGGTACACCAATACATGTAAAATAAAAAAAACGATTGCTGCATTTTGCCAGTTGATCGTGTTCAATTGGCTTAAGGCAAATAAAAAAACAGGAAGAAGAAATAAGGAAAAATGAAAACGTAAAAGTTGTATGGTTGACCGGCGAAGCACAGGGGAAGATAAAAATTTTTTTGTAGCCAGTCCCGCTTTGGTGGGATATTTCTATTGATCTCCTTTTGTATGACTTTCGTCAGGCGGGTCTTCAAGCACGTTAGTGTTCATTATTTTTATTGAACCATGAATAATTTTTTTGTTTTCCAGGAGCGAGAAAATTGCTGAGAAACATCCCAACAAAAGTGAAACAATACCAATCCATAAAAACATCGGTGGAAGAATAACGTTTAATAATCTCATCAGGCGGATGAAGCCAAAATAAGAAATGCTGCACGTAATAAAGAGGAGTGTCCACGGAAACCGCGTTTCAAAATCTTTATCTTTCATAGGGTAGGTTTAAACCGGAAACTAAAATAAAATCCAAAACAGGTTTTTAAAAGATATTCTTTATATAAAATGGATTATTAAGAAATAATACCTGTCCCGCTATATGGATTTTACTCTTTATTCACGCTGTATTTACGGAAAAATGTTAATTTGAATTTTCAAAAAAAATGAGGTTCGCTCAATAATTTCTGCTATGAGAACTTCAAGACAGGCAGCTCCCGGATTTATTTTGATCACTGTTTTTGTTGACTTGATCAGATGGGGATTAATAATCCAGTAACGCAGGATCTTATTTCAAATATGAAACATATCCCTGGTTTTGATCAGTATCTATTTTGCTTATACGATACTAAAGAAAGGACATCATCTCGCAGCTACGACATCGCAGGAAAAAATTGCATGAACCTAAACAAGCATTCTTAAAGGCTCTTCCAATAATTCTTTCAGTGTTTGTAAGAAAGCAGAACCCTTTGCACCGTCCACAACCCGGTGATCGCAGCTCATGGTCACTTTCATGACATTGCCGATTTTTATCTGGCCATCTTTCACAACCGGTACTTGCGAAATGCCCCCAATCGCAAGAATACAGGAATCAGGCGGATTAATGATCGCCGTGAATTCTTCAATACCAAACATTCCGAGATTAGAAATAGTAAAAGTATTTCCTTCCCAATCTTTTGGCTGCAATTTTTTATCCTTTGCTTTTTGTGCAAATTCTTTTACTTCAGCAGCTATTTGAGAAAGTGATTTTGTGTCAGCAAATTTTACAACAGGAACCAGCAATCCTTCTTCCACTGCAACAGCAACGCCGATGTGAACGTGATGATTTCGGCGTATTGTATCACCCATCCAGCTGCTATTTACCATAGGGTGCTGTTTTAATGCAACCGCACAGGCTTTCAGTACAATGTCATTGAAAGATATTTTTACCGGGCTTTTTTCATTCAGCTTCGCACGGCTGTCAACTGCTTTGTCCATATCAATTGACATGGTGAGATAAAAATGAGGAGCTGTGAATTTGCTTTCAGCGAGGCGTTTTGCAATTATTTTGCGCATTTGCGAAACCGGGATCTCATCAAAACTTTCATCACCCACCGGTGCAGAAGGTATATATTTTGTTGTCTCTGATTTTTCTTCGGGTCTTCTAACTGAAACTTCGGATTTATAATTATCAATGTCTTCTTTGATAATTCTTCCACCATCACCACTTCCATGCACCTTGGCCAGGTCGATCCCTTTTTCTGCTGCTAATTTTTTTGCCAGTGGAGAAGCTTTCACTCTTCCGTTTTCCGAAGTTGCTGATTGCTGGTCGCTGGTTGCTTGTTCCGGGCCGCTTGTTTCTTGTATTTTGTCGCTTGTATCTTTTGCACTTTGTGCCTTGGCAGCAGCTACAATTGCATCTACATCTACTTTACCTTTTTCACCAATGATGCAAAGAAGTTCATTTACCGCGATCTTTTCTCCCTGCTTTGCACCGATATACAATAGTGTACCATTTTTATAACTCTCCAGTTCCATTGTTGCTTTATCGGTTTCAATTTCTGCAATAACATCTCCCTTTTTTACCGGGTCACCCACTTTCTTTTGCCAGCCGGCAATAACACCTTCCGTCATTGTATCACTCAATCGGGGCATCAAGACTACTTCCTCTGTTTTTGAAATGTCAATAGGCTTGCCTCCTGTAGCTTCAGCGAAAGCAGGTTGCTTGTTACCCGCTGCTGGTTTTACATCTTCTTTCATTAGTAATTTCTCCTTTTTTTGGTCTTTACTTTTTTCCGATGCGTTGGCACTGGTACCTTGCGTATTCTCTTTCAACATTCCTGAAATATCTTCACCCCGGCTTCCAATGATTGCAAGCAAGTCATTTACCTGTAGCTTTCCGCCTTTATTAGTACCTATGTGCAACAAAGTCCCATCCTTATAACTTTCCAGTTCCATCGTTGCTTTATCAGTTTCAATCTCAGCCAGCAGCTCACCTTTTTTCACCGTGTCACCCACTTTCTTATGCCATGCTGCGATCACTCCTTCAGTCATTGTATCGCTCAGCCTGGGCATCAATATTGCTTCTGCCATAAGAAAAAAAATTTTGATCGAAATTAAGGCAATTTGACGAATGGAAAATTCATAAAACAATGGGCCAATTCATATTTTGAGATTTTCAGGAATGTATCAGCTTTTGATATCCATTGAGGAAATGATTCTAAAAACCGATATGAATGATCCAGTTAAAGCAGGCTTTAATCTTTATTGAAAACCTTAGTAGAAAAAGAAATTGGACGGGTAATCTAACCTTATTCCCAAATAATGAAAATGGAATATAATGATTTATACACCCATTTTATATTTACGATCTCACATTGTTTTCTCCAAAAACCCGCAACTCACTAAGAAACTTCGGTCAGGATAAGTTAATCAGGTTATAAGAATTAAATGGGGCATTTTACTACTAAGGTTAAAAGTCTTGCATGAAAAAGAAATGGCTGATAAATCTGCATAATCTTTTTCTGAAAAAGAGTTGATGGAAAATGGAAGCTGCTTTTTTTATTGAGATCATCTAAAAAGGGATTCGGGCATTGACAACCAGGGAGCATATAGCCAGAGAAAAACATTTGAACTCATTTGAGATTTCATAGAATAAAGTAAGCGGTAGAGACCGGGGGAAATGGCCTGCCTAATAATCCAGCTCCAGGCGTAACCTGTCTTTTAATTCTTTCACCAAAGGATATTGTTCGATCATTTTTTGGTATTGTTCACGGGCAGTCAGCGGAGCTTCTGTTATTTTTTGTTCTTTATTCTCCTGCATTATAATTAAAAATTGCAATTGACTGTTTTGTAATTTTTCCCTGAGAAACAGTGAAACTCTTAATCCTTCCTGCTCAATGAACCGGAGATCAATGTTGCTGGAAACGAGCGCAGTAAAATTGTTGCTATCCTGTACCTGCAATTCAGCCATTTCAAAACCCTGCCAGGCAGAATTTTTATTTGCTTTCAGCAGATCCGTATATTCTTTCCATGCCTGTTGCAGTTCATCAGGATGTAATGGTTTTGCCGGGGCATCATTTCCATTTTCGGAATTATTATTTCCCCTGACCTGGTTTCGAATTTTGTCCAGAGCTGCAAGTTTTGTTGCTGGTTGCCGGTTGCCGGTTACTGGTTTGTTGTATCCGGGAGATTCTTCCTTTACTGAAACTTTTTCTTCTTTTGGCGTTTCAATGATGAGTTTTGCTTCTGCTTTTTTACTCCCGCCCTCCCGCTCCTCGTTAATCTCTATGGGTTCTATTTTCCTGAATGCAACTGGTCTTGTCTTCTCAACCAGTTTTTTTTTACTGATTCCATTTGCATCACTAACCAATTCAATGGCCTGTTGCAGATAGCAAAGTTTGATGAGGGCCAATTCAACATGTAGTCGCTTATTACGGGCAGCTTTGTAATTGATCTCAGTCTCGCTTAAAATATTCAGCATGCTGATCAGGTAAGCTGCCGATGGTTTTTTTGCAGCGTCGGCATATTTTTCCCTGAAACCCTCCACTGCTTCAAGCAGGCCCGCAGATTTTTCATCTTTACAGACAAGGAGATTGCGGATAAATTCGGCAAAACCATTTAATACCATATCACCTTCAAAACCTTTCCGGTTGATATCATCGTACAGCAACATGGCGCCGGCCAGGTCCTGTACCTGCATGCATTGGATCAGCTTAAAATAATAATCCGCATCTAATATGTTCAGATGTTCTAAGGTATTCTTGTAATTCACTTCACCGTTGGAAAAGCTTACAATTTTATCAAGAATACTCAATGCATCCCGCATACAGCCCTCACTTTTCTGGGCGATCAGTTGCAGCGAAGTTTTGTCGGCTTTGATCTCTTCTTTTTTGCAAATTTCCCGGAGGTGTTCAACAGTATCATTTAAAGTGATTCGCTTAAAATCGAAGATCTGGCATCGGCTTAAGATCGTAGGAAGGATTTTATGTTTTTCCGTAGTAGCTAAAATAAAAATGGCGAAGGGTGGCGGTTCTTCCAAAGTTTTTAAGAATGCGTTGAAGGCAGAAGAACTTAACATGTGCACTTCATCAATGATATAAACCTTGTATTTACCAGCCTGTGGTGCAAAACGGACCTGGTCAACCAATGTTCTTATGTCATCAACTGAATTATTGCTGGCGGCATCCAGTTCGTGAATATTGAATGAAGTGCCTTCATTAAATGAAATACAGGAGTTGCAAACATTGCAGGCTTCGCCATCAGGAGTTCTATTCTCACAATTGATCGTCTTCGCCAGGATCCTTGCACAGGTTGTTTTTCCCACACCACGTGGCCCGCAGAATAAAAAAGCGTGCGCCAGCTGATTATTCCTGATCGCATTTTTTAAAGTAGTCGTGATATGCGATTGCCCGATAACCGTATCAAAAGTCTGCGGCCTGTATTTTCTGGCTGATACAACGAATTTATCCATGAAGTTCAAAGTCGGACAACAAATGTAAGTAAAGAGATTTTGTTTTTATTGACTCTGAATGCACAACTCTTAACTAGCAACTAGTTTAAAATGGGATGTCGTTTGAATTCCTTTGTTTTGTCAAATAAATAACGGTATGTGATCAGTTTTCTTGTTTGAAAACTTTCTCCAAAATTTGCCGCCACGTTGATCATTTTGGGATTGAAATCGCCAATCCATTGCATTTCATAGTCTTCATAGATCGGCCCCTCCGGTCTGAGCTGGATAACCTTTGCTCCTTCTACGATCATGTAGGAGTCTACCCCGCGTCCCTGGAATTCAGGTACAATGCCAAAAATGATCCCGGTGAATTTGCTGCACTTCTTTGTTCTCTTTATCCATAAAAATTTTAGTTTATGCCAAAGATCAAATTTGCCGTTCAAATATTTAAACCATTGATTCAGATCCGGCAGGTTGATCCACATGGCTACAGGCTCATCATGGTAATAAACAAACCAGTCCACTCTCTCATCCATCACCGGCTTCATTGCCCTGAACATACTTATCACCACTTTTTCATTTAACTGTTTCAACCCGCCATGCCCGGCCCAGGCTTTATTATAAATAGTGGTGAAATCAAGAGCAAATTTTTCGAGCTTATTTTTCCTGATGTGCATTGCGTGGTACGCCGGGTCTTTTTCCAATGCTGCGTGGCGGGCAAAGGTTTTGTCAGTCAATCTTTTTTTGGGATCAAAGCCAAAGCAATACTGGTTAAAGAAGTTCTGAAACCCATAGTTTTCGAACAATTGATGGTAATAAGGCGGATTATAATTGAGACAATATACGGGCGGTTGAAATCCTTCAACCAGCAGGCCCCACCAGCGATCTCTTTCACCGAAATTGATCGGGCCGTCCATCGCATACATGCCTTGCTGCAGCAGCCAATGCTTTGCTACGTCAAAAAGCATATCAGCGGCGCCCTGGTCATTGATGCAATCAAAAAAACCGATTCCTCCCACCGGGCCTTCATCACCTTTTGTTTTATATTTTTTATTGACAAACGCAGCGATCCTCCCGATCAGTTTTTCTTCATCGTTTTTTAAAACCCATCTTTTTGCTTCACCAAAGCGAAAGGCTTTATTTTTTTTGGGATCAAAAACTGTATTGATGTCTTTATCAAGGGGTCGTATATAATTGGGATCGGTTTTATTGATCAATACATTGACCTCAATGAATTCTTTGGCCGTTTTTTTATCGTTGACCTCGATCAGTTGCATTCAAAAAAAATTCAATCGTGCAAATGTAGGGAAGATGAGGAATAGTCACTGGACTAAACCTGCAAATAGGATCGGCAACAGATCCTGAAGTATTCAGGATAGAGTTTCGCAATTGCTGATCTTATTTCTTAGTAATTGCTGTTCTTGTTTTGAAGTAGTGAGATGCAAAGCGGTTTCATAAAATTTTTTTGCCATTTTTTTGTTCTGAAGTTCAAAATAAATTTCTCCCACTGATGTATGATAGAGATAATAATCTTCCAGCCCTTTTATTTGCAATAGTTGTTCGAGAGCGTTTTCTTTACTGGTCGCGTAGGCGGAGGCAATGGCTTTGTTCAAAGCCACAACAGGAGCGGGCTGCAGCCTGTATAATGTTTCATACAGATCATAAATGGATTTCCAGTCTGTTTGTTCGAAGGTGGGAGCCACCGCGTGCAGTGAAGCGATCGCCGCCTCGAGATGATAAGAGGAGGGTTCAAAGACTTCTGTTGCAATTTCTAAATAAGTAAACCCTTTTTCAATTAATGGTTTGTACCATTTTGTTCGATCCTGGTGTTTTAACAGAACAATGTTTCCTTTGTCATCCAGCCTGGACTTGAGTCTTGAAGACTGGAAACACATTAATGATAATAGCGCATTTGTTTTTGGAAGATTCGTGATCGTATGTGTAGTTAAAATATATACGAGCCTCATGGCCTCCTGGCATAAGTCTTCACGAATGATATTGTCCGGTTGTGAAGAGTTATACCCTTCATTAAATAATAAGTATAATGATTTTAAAACCACATCAAGTCGTGCCGGCAATTCTTTTCCCTGTGGTACATTTAATTCTATTTTTTCCAGCCTGATCTTTTCTTTAGCACGGTAAATTCTTTTAGTAATGGTTTCTTCATTCGTCAGAAAAGCTTTTGCGATCTCATTGGTATGTAAACCGCAAAGAGTTTTTAGTGTTAACGCGACCTGGGATTCTTCAGTTATAGACGGGTGGCTGCAGGCAAACATCATCCTGAGCTGGCTATCCTGTATTTCATTTTCCAAAAACAAATTATTTACAGTTGATGCAAGAGTATATTCGGATTGAAGCAGGTAAGAATATTGAGGGGTGATCTCTTTGAATCTTTTTTGGCGGCGTAAAAAATCGATCGCCTTATTCTTTGCTACGCGGTGCAACCAACCGGAGGGATTTTCCGGGATACTATTATATCCCCATGTATTCATGGCCTGCAATAATGTATCCTGAACTATATCCTGGGCCGTTTCCAGGTTTTGCAAACCAAGCAGCCTGGATAATACGGAAACCATCTTTCCCGATTCGTGGCGGAAAAGATGGTCGACCAATTGATTGATAGTTCGGCGATCGGGCATAGATGTAATTCAAAAATCAAAAGTAAAAATGTAATCTCACACAGTTGATCTCCTTGTTTTGATTTTTGAATTTTTACTTTTTTTACATGTCCATTTTCATCACCTGTCTTACCTGGATACTGCCGCCCCCTTCATAATCAGGATAATCATCACAAAGTTTCACGGCTTCATTGATATCTTCTGCATTCACAATAAAAAAACCGCCAACCACTTCTTTGCCTTCGGTATAAGGGCCATCCGTTGCGGTTTTATTTTTACCACTGATCAGTTTCCCGCCGGGATGAAGAGGCTCTCCTGATACATACTTACCGGCTTTATTCAGTTTATCAATCCAGGCCATCCATTTACCCATATTTGCCTGCATCTCTTCCGGTGATCTGTCATAGTGATCACCCGAGTGAAAAATAAGCATGAACTTTTCCATAATTGCTGATTTTAATTTTAAAAATAATTTTATTGATGACGAATGAATAGAATTGTGGCGGACAATTTATTTTTTCCCACGACTTCCGGCCGGCATGGTTTCTGTAAAATATTTTTTCCAGGGTTTCCAGTAATAATCGTTCCAGCCTTTCCGGATGCCCTCAACTTCTTTATCGGGAACATTCGCGTGCACCATATTTATGATGCCATCATTTCCTTTTTGCTCAAATAAAAGAATAAAGGTGGAATCAGGATCTGATTTATTCCAGTCGCTGGCCCGCCAGCTTTGCACGATCAGTTTATTTTTTATCAGTTGAAGATTATTACCGGTGATGTAGTCATCATGAGCACTGAATTTTGTTCCTTCTTTTTTTTGAATTTTTACAGATGCACCAATGGAGGCGCTGTGCTCTTTGGAATCAAGATAGGTATTGTATAAAGTAGCAGCCGGAATATTTTTGAATACAATTTTTTGTGTGATTGTTCTGGACATAAAATAAGTTTTGATTTGAAAGTTCACTAATGACGTATGAGTTTTATTATTTCGGACATTGCGCAAATTTTTTTTAAGATAAACATAGTTTGGGTAGTAAAAATGAAAAGATGATTAGCGGCAGGAACCCTGAAAGGAGCGTCGCAACATCGGCTCAACCAGGGTTCAAAAGCCGGTCACATAAATGTTTTCCACTCTTTCCTGTTTTGTATATTTTCAATTTGCACATTCCTTTCCGACCCTTACCTTTGCGGCCTGAAAAAGAAGTCGGAGGTCAGAGGTCAGAATCAACAGACATCGGACATCAGGCATCTTACCTCAATTTCTACTTATGGCAAAAGCTGGAAAAGTAAAACAGGTTATCGGGGCGGTGATCGATGTACAGTTTGAAGGCAAGCTCCCTGAAATTTATAATGCTCTTGAATTAAAGCGTGAAAATGGTGATACGCTGGTGCTTGAAGTGCAGCAACATCTTGGCGAAGACAGTGTTCGTTGTATTGCAATGGACGGAACGGAAGGCCTGATGCGCGGCACCGATGTGGTGGATACGGGAATTGCGATCGCTATGCCTGTGGGTGATGATATAAAAGGACGTTTATTTAATGTAACCGGTGATCCGAT
>JBIOGV010000144.1:0-9193 GCA_044448365.1 Chitinophagales bacterium | reverse complement strand
GTTGGTTCAACTTCATTGCTGCAAAGAAGAATGAAGCTTGGCTACAATCGTGCAGGCAGATTGATGGATCAATTGGAAGCCTTTCGGATTGTAGGTCCCAACCAGGGAAGTAAGGCCAGGGATGTTTTGATAAAAACGGAAGCGGAGCTGAATGAAATTCTTCAAACTTTATAAAACAGGCAGTTGTTAAGAAAAATTTTATTCTGCAATAATCACTGTTCTATGGCAACCTTTGTATCCAAATGCCCATCCTAACAGTTTAATTACCCTATATTTGTCCCCCAATTAAGAGTGGGTAGCTGTTTTTTTTGAATGGTTTATAAAAAATTTCCATGAGAATGAAAAAGGCTTATTTTTTCCTGTTGTTATCTGTAATTGCAGGGAATTTATTTGCACAAAAAGACGCAAACAATGATCCGGAAGCTAAAAAAATCCTTGATGCCGTAAGTACGAAATTCAAAACCTACAAAGCTGTCCAGGCAAGCTTTACCTATAAAGTGGAAAATTCCAATGGCAAAACGATCTCTGCAAAAAAAGGAAATGTGTTCATGAAAGGAAGCAAATACAGGGTAAGTTTTGTAGGACAGGAGATTTTTTGTGATGGAAGTACGCAATGGACCTATGATAAATCCTCCAACGAAGTAACGATTACAAAGATTGACGCTTCGAGCAATACAATCACCCCGCAAAAATTGTTAACCGATTTTTACGATAAGGATTTTTTATATAAACTAAATGGTGAGTCGAAAATTGCAGGCAAAACAATACAGGAAATTGAAATGACCCCCAATGATAAAACAAAACCTTTTCATAAAGTATACCTGCTGATCGATAAAAATGCCAAAACGATTTACAGCACAAAAGTGTTAGAAAAAGAAGGCAATCGCTACTCCTACACTATAAATACATTGAATGGTAATGCAAATATCCCGGATTCGAAATTTGTCTTTAATAAAAAAGATTATCCCGGGGTCGAAGAAGTGGACCTGAGATAAATACAGAATTTGAGAGATTTAGAACAGTGGGATGAAATCATGATCTTCTTTATTTCAATTCTGGATAACTCATTGCCTTATTTTTACTATGTTCAATTTTTTTGCTACAAATAAACCCCCGGCATGCGGGGGTCTCAGTCCAAACCATCCGAAGAGAAATTTTATCTTTTCGCTATATCGAACTTGCGGAAAATCGTTTTCACTGCGGTATTGATCTCTTTTGTTGTCAGATTGTGACTGTTTACTTCCCCGGTTGTCCAACCCTGCCATACAGTTTTGTCTGTCTTTGCGTCTGTTACTGTAATAGTTACTGTACCTTCCCTGATCGGTTCCGGGTAATCATCATAGCCCATAAATTGCGAAGGATAATAGACATTATAAAAACGACGCGAATAAGGATTAAAGAATGTACGTCCAAATGGCTGGCTGTAAACAGGGTCATTCTGCCGCCGGGTACTTCTTTCAACCAATACATCATAACTTACTAGGACATCAGGCCTTTTATTATCCGTTCTCCATCCCTGTTTATCCAGTTCCATTGTAACCGCTTCTTTGAATTTTCGCTCCATCAGATCATTCGTTTTATTCCGGTCATTTTTTTCTGAACCATCCTTATCAACCCATGCAAACGTTCTATAGCTGTTGAAATCGGCCGAATCATCCTTTTGTACATGTACCGGTGCCGAACATCCAACAATCATCAATGCCGCTACAGCAATGCTTCCGATTGTTTTCCATTTGATAGTTTTCATAAGTTCCGTTTTTAGTTAACTCAAATAATAACCATTTATTAAACGGCAAAAACTTGAATGGGCTTACTAAAGCATTGTGAAAGTTTTTCAAAAAACCAAAATAAACGGTTGTGAACAAAATGGGAAAGAAATTGTTCAGGAAATTTTTTATGGTAAACCGGTTTCAAAATGTCGTTCGGGGATTTGTACATCCTGGAAACCCTTTTTTAATAAGCGTTGCTGAAAATCCAATTGAACATTATAGTCTCCATGAACAAGAAACAACGTTTTTACCTGCTTCGGATCCTGGCAGGCAAGCCATTGGCAGAGATCTTCATAATCTCCATGAGCACTCATACTCCGGATCGAGCCGATCTCAGCGTGTACTTCATGTCGCACACCAAATATGCCCACCTCCTTTGCACCGGCCATTAGTCTTCCTCCCAATGAATTCGGTTCACAGTAACCGGTAAGCAAAATTGAATTATGGCTGTTTTCAATATTGTTGCTGATATGATGTTTTACACGACCCGCATCGGCCATTCCGCTTGCAGAAATGATAACACAAGGCTCGTTACGGAAATTCAAAAGTTTTGACTGGTCAACTGTTTTTACATATTTCAAACCCTTAAATAAAAATGGATCGTTATCGGTTTCCAGTATCTTCTGTATGGTTTTATTAAAATATTGCGGGTATTTTTTTACAATGTCGGTTGCTTCGATACTTAACGGACTATCCAGGAAATAATCAAGATCAGGCAGCCGATTTTCAAGCTCCAACTGGTTCAAAGTATATAAAATTTCCTGCGTTCTTCCCACACTGAATGCCGGTATGATCAGTTTTCCTTTTTTTTCAATACAGGTTTTTTGGATCCATTGCAGCAGCATATCGGGTGTAGTGAAATTCGGATCGTGCAAACTGTTTCCATAGGTTGACTCGATCAAAATATATTCAGCCTGTGAGAATTCCTGGGGCGATTTCAGGATCACATCACGATAACGACCCACGTCACCGCTAAAGGTAATGCGACGATCCTTTCCATCTTCATTGATCCTGAGGTGAACACAGGCGCTGCCGATAATGTGGCCAGCATCAGTAAACAAAGCCTGGACTCCTTCAATTACATCGAACCATCCTCCATATTCTACCGAAACAAAATGGTCAAATGCCCTTTGAGCATCATCCTTTGTATATAATGGTCGCAGGTAAGGCTCACCGCTGACAGCGCGTCTTTTGTTCTCATATTTTATATCGTCTTCCTGTATCTCCGCAGAATCAAGCAATAAAACTTTAGTAAGCTCATTGGTTGCCGGTGTACAAAATATTTTTCCCTGGAAGCCTTCTTTTACCAATTTTGGAATAAGGCCGCAATGGTCTACATGTGCATGTGATAAGATCATGACATCTACAGAATTTGCATCAAAACCAAATTCACGATTCAATTCATCTGTTTCCTGTCCCATTCCCTGGAACATACCACAATCAAGCAAAATTTTTTTTCCATTTTTTAATGTAACCAAATGCTTGGAGCCGGTTACTGTTCTTGCTGCCCCATGAAATGCGATCTTCATAATGTGCTGATTTGATAATATGCAAATGTGCTAATTAGTTCTCAATTTGAATGACCATGTAATATAAAACTCCGCAACAATGATTCCTTCATTATTTCTTCCAACAGATCTTGCTCTTATTATTTTTGATTCACCGGTCCGGGCAGCTTGTTCAATGGTTTCTTTGATCTTCGATCCATCTTCACAAATAAAATGCGTGCGGCCTGTCGCTTTTTTAAAATATTCTGATTCCACTCTTACAACCAGCATGGATAAGCCAGGTTTTCTTTTGTATAAATGTACAAGACATAATGCACCCGTACTCATTTCCGCTGCCATGCTCAGGCAGGCAAAATAGGTGGAGTGAAAAGGATTTTTTGTGAACCATTTATAGGGAACCGTTACATCGCAACTGGTTTCATTTATTTTTTTAATTCGAACGCCCGCAAAAAATGCAATGGGTAATCGTGAAAGTAAAAACATCCTGAACTTTACAGGATGATTCAACGATTTTAAAAATGCCGGGATGTTTATGCTCATCGATGATCTTTAAATAAACTTAGAAATTGATCTCAACCTGGTTGTTTAATAAATTTTCAAATTCTTCCTTTTTTCTTATTAAGTAAGCCTTTCCATCCCTTACTAAAACCTCTGCAGGTTTATATCTTGAGTTATAATTGGAAGACATTTCAAAACCGTAGGCACCTGCATTATAAAAAGCAAGATAGTCACCTTCGCGGACTTCATGCAGAAGCCGGTCAGATGCGAATGTGTCTGTTTCGCAGATATATCCTGTGACCATGTAAACTTTTTCCTGGCCTTCTGGATTTGAAATATTGACAATATGATGATAGGCATCATACATCATGGGGCGTATTAAATGATTGAGGCCGCTGTTCACACCGACAAATACCTGGTGACTATTATCTTTCACAACGTTGACCTGTGTGATCAAATAACCGCATTCACTTACCAAATATTTTCCCGGTTCAAACCATAACTGGTATTTTTTCCCTTCATTAAAAAGATGCGAGTCAAGATATTTTTTCAGCTTTTGGGCAATCAGATCAATATCCGTTTCATCATCACCAGGCTCATACGGTACTTTAAATCCACCACCGAGATCAATCACAGTAAGATCTGGAAAATGCGGAACCAGTTCTGTTAAAACTTTGATCCCATGCACAAAAACATCTGCATCTTTTATGTCGCTGCCTGTATGAATGTGCAGGGCTCTGACCACTATCTTATATTTATCAACGACACTTATTAACTGATCGAGTTGATCGACCGGCACACCGAATTTACTTTTTTCATGTCCTGTTGAAATTTTAAGATTGCCGCCTGCGAGAATGTTGGGTCTTATCCTTATTCCAACCTGGTAACTGCTCCCGAATTTTTTCCCGAATTTTTCGAGGTTTGATAAACTGTCGATATTAACATGAACACCATCGTTCACGGCTTCTTCAATTTCTTCAAAAGAAATTCCATTGGAGGTATACAAAATTTTTTCGACAGGCACACCTGCGTGCAATGCCAGTTTTACTTCATTGATACTGCTGCAATCGATTCCGCAACCCAGTGAACTGATATACTTCAGGATATTGACATTGGTTAATGCCTTGCAGGCATAGAAAAATCTTGTATCAATGATCGAAAAGGCAGACAATAATTTTTCGTACTGCTCTTTTATTTTTTCTGCCTGGTATATATATACAGGTGTTCCAAACTTATTTGCAATGTCGAGCAATTGCTGGCGGGTTAAACTCTGTGACATAACCGCGAATTTACTTTGGTTCTTATAAAAAGCAGAATTAGATTCGTTTTTATTTACCATGGAGGCGTAGAGTACACAGAGACACGGGTGTATAAAGTTTCACGGAAGTATAATGCGTAAGCTAACTTTCTTCTTCAGGATTTTCTTCGTCATCATTTACGATCAGCTCGCCATTTTCACCAACAATAAATGCAGCATTTTCGGCGGGAGTTTGATCAGCAGCTTCAATCTTTTGTTCGGGATGTTCAATGTATGTGGGTTCAACCAACTGTTCCGCTAATACCTCCCGGATCCTGGGCAGATCATCAGCGGAATTGATCCCAAAATAATCCATGAAGTTCTTTGAGGTGGAATAAACCAACGGGTGACCGGGAAGTTTTTCATTGCGGCCACTGATAATGACCAATTCTTTTTCCAATAATCGCTGAACAGTATAATCACTATTCACTCCACGAATGGCCTCTATTTCTCCTTTTGTGATCGGTTGCTTATAAGCAATGATCGCAAGTGTTTCCAGTGCTGCTCCTGAGAGGCGTTTTAAAAATTTATCGCCATTCAGCTGAGCAATCGTTTTATGATATTCTTTCTTTGTTAGAAATTGCCAGCCACCGCCGCTTTGTTTTACTTCAAAAGGATAGAATTCTGAATTGTATTTCTCAACAATACCTTCAAGTGCTGACTCTACCTGGTCAAGCGAGATCTTTTCCTCCATAAAACCAAATGTACTGTTGATCAGTTCAACGATTTCCAGGGTGCTCAAAGGTTTATCACTTGCAAAGATCAACGCTTCAATGTGAGGGATGAGTGTTTTTATTTCCATAGACACCTAACCCCTAATGGGGATTTATTTATTTTTATAAAACTGTTTAGCAATATCGAAACTAAGAATGAGTATTGGGTTCATCTAAAAACTTTTTCAACAACTGTAGATATCATTGATCTAATTTCCCCTTAGGGGATAGGGGCTTCTATCCCTGCAACGCCGCGGCTCCGCTAACGATCTCGGTAAGCTCGGTTGTAATGGCAGCCTGTCTTGCGCGGTTGTATGAGATCTTCAGCGCGCGCAGGATCTCATTGGCATTTTCGCTGGCTTTATCCATGGCAGTCATGCGCGCACCGTGCTCTGAAGCATTGGAATCAAGAACTGCTTTATATAAATGTGTGTTGAGTATCTTGGGCATCAGTTCAGCGATCAGTTGTTCTTTTGCCGGATCAAAGATGAAATCAGCCTTTGTTGCAACTTGTTTACCTTGTTTATCGGCAGGATGATTTACTACTTTGGGTATCGGCAAAAATCTTTCAACCACGAAACGTTGAGTAGCTGCATTTTTAAATTCACTATACACGATCTCCACTACATCAAATTGTTTTTCTTCAAAAGCCTTCATCGCAGATTGAGCCGCAGCCTGCACACCCTCAAAGCTTAAATGAAGAAAAATATCTTTGAATGCAGCATCTACTTTATAATTATTTTTCAGAAAATGCTCATATCCTTTCTTGCCGATGCTCCAGATGGTAACATTACCTTTTGCAAATTGAGAGGAGTATTTTTCATTGATCGTTTGTTTCGCCAGCTTAATCAAATTAGAATTAAATGCACCGGCCAATCCACGGTCACTCGTGATCACAATCAGTAATACTTTTTCTACGGGGCGTTCAGCAGCCAGGTTCATACCTTCGCCCCCTTCACTATTGCTTACAATATTGCTCAGCATTTCCTGCAGCTTACGGGCATATGGACGCATTTGAATAATGGCGTCCTGGGCACGGCGTAGTTTCGCAGCACTTACCATTTTCATAGCTTTGGTAATTTGCTGGGAGCTTTGTACTGATTTGATCCTGTTGCGAACCTCTTTAAGCTGACCGGGCATTCTCTCTGTTTAACGTTTATTTGTTTCAGGTTTAAGGTTATCCCAATTATAAAAACTTTAAACCTTGAACCCAGGAATCTAATTGGCCGCAAAAGTACGGGCTTGAGGCTAAAATTCCATATGGCGGTAAAGAAAAGATTTCAACTAATCACCGCGGGATTTTTCATTCATTAACTTATATGACCTATTTGACCTTTATGACCGAATTCTTCAATTCAAACTCTCTCTGAAGGTCATAACTTACCACAATTCTACCGCCTTCTCTTGTTCCATTTTTTACTGCCTTTTCCGTTTCTTTCGAAAGCAACAGTGTAATGGGTCCATCGACAAGATTTTTTAATTTATCTGAAGAAATCATCAGCCTTCCATTTTTCACAGTATCAATCTCAACAATATCCCGGCTCGTAAAAGATGTATCTGTCGCAGTTACCCTGACAAAATCTTCGGACTCCAGGCCTTCAAGATCAAACACAAGATCACCCCGATGAACGATTGGAGGTATTTTCGTTTTCAGACTGAAACGCTGGTACTGAAAATCCTCTTTGTATTCTTTTTGATTCAGATCGGTAAACATGATCGTGTGTTTGCCTGCGAATGAATCAGAAGGTTTTTGAATTTCATAATAAGCACCGGTGAGCCTGGCGCTGTCAACGGGTATCATTTCACCATCCAGTTGGACCATGGCGGGATCATTCAAAACCAAAGTAGTCCCATTGGGGCCTCCCATTCTGTACTGAATATAAACGGTTACCCTTTTATCCTTCTCGTCTCCTCTTATTTTATAATCAAAAAAAATGGCATCAGGATTGACATCCCTGCTGTTACCGATCTCATTACTGGTACAGGCTGTCAATAAAAATAAAAGGAAAACTGTATAACTAAAATTCCTGAGCATATTTGCTGGATTATCTTCTGGGCAACTAAATGGACGAACCAAGATATTCAAAATCTGGCTGATTGTAAACAAGGTCTTTAAGGAATTTGTGACGGATATCGATCAAACTAGGGCAGGGAACGGAAGCTGTTCTTTCTAAAGGGTCACAGGAACTTATAACGGGCGAAAAGGGATTTCCTTTGAAAGTGCACTCCTCCTGTACTTGGAATTGATAGAGCACTATACAAAAGATAAGTTTTCTTTCTGAATATAAAATTGTTTGCGATCTTGAATAAAATTTTAAATGAAAACTTTTGCAATAATAAATGAGTGATTTAATTCCCGGCCAAAAAATGATCCTGAAAGAAAAATATGTGATAGGGGTCGACTATGGTACTGATTCGGTCCGATCGGTGGTGGTAAATGCATTGAATGGAGAAGAGATCGCTTCGTCGGTTTTTTATTATCAAAGATGGAAGACGGGTCTGTATTGTGATCCGGCTATTAATCAATTCCGCCAACATCCTCTTGATTATATCGAAGGCCTCGAAGTAACCATAAAAGACTGCCTGCAGAAAGCAGGAAAAGAAGTTTCTCAACAAATAAAAGCCATTTCAGTGGATACTACGGGTTCAACGCCGGTAGCGGTTGATAAAACCGGGACTCCTCTTTCACTTTTGCCTCAGTTTGAGAATAATCCCAATGCCATGTTTATATTGTGGAAGGATCATACTGCAACAAAAGAAGCGGCAGAAATAAATCAGCATGCAGGAAATTTTGAAATTAATTATCTCAAATTTGTTGGCGGTATTTATTCTTCTGAATGGTTTTGGGCAAAATTGCTTCATATTTTAAGAGCAGATGAACAGGTTCGAGAAAGCTGCTACTCCTGGGTTGAACATTGTGACTGGATCCCATTTCTGCTTACAGGTGGGACTGATGTACATAAATTAAAACGTGGGGTTTGCTCCGCGGGTCACAAAGCTCTTTGGGCCGAAGAATTTAGAGGCCTTCCGCCAAACGATTTTTTTTCTTCAATTGACCCCTTATTGAATTGTTTCACTTCAAGGTTATTTGCCGATACCTATTGTTCCGATCAACCTGCGGGGATCATCAGTGAAGAATGGGCACAAAAATTAGATCTTCCAACCGATGTTGTGATTGGTATTGGCGCATTTGATGCGCATATGGGTGCGGTTGGTGGCCAAGTTGAGCCATATTACCTGAGTAAGGTAATGGGTACATCAACCTGCGATATGCTTGTTGCTCCCCTTGATGAAGTGAATGGAAAACTGGTGCAGGGAATCTGCGGACAGGTACCCGGCTCAATCATTCCGGGCATGCTGGGATTGGAAGCTGGTCAAAGTGCATTTGGTGATGTGTATGCGTGGTTT
>JBIOGV010000143.1:0-9226 GCA_044448365.1 Chitinophagales bacterium | reverse complement strand
TGAAATATGGCAATTACAATAAAAAGACTCGTAAAACTTCTTAAGGAAATACTGAAATAAGTTCGTGGTTTATCTAACTGTTCCGGGAGAAGAATGAATTAAATTTGTTACAAATTCGTAACTATGAAAAAGAGAAATTTTCTGTTTATTCTTGCCATACTATTTTTCCTTGTTGGTTGCAGTCATTCGATTACTCCCTTCCAGGCTGCCAGCGGGAATTATCACCACTGCAGGCCGCTCCGGTAAAACCGGCTAACTGCCAAATAAATTTCCTACGGCGCCTTCAAGCATAGGGAATTTTTCTACAACAAAATTTTTAATGGTTTCTATTGCTTGTTTCGCCTGTTCGTCTGTAAGGCCGGCTTCTGTTTTTAATTTTTCAATTAACTCTTGCATGATATTTAGTTTAAGAAGTTCAAAATGGTTCAAAAGTTACAACAACCTCTGAAACCCCGTCTGCCGACAGGCGGGCTTTTGAACATATGCAACGATTGAAACTTTAGGCAACTTTGAGTAAGCTGAGTTTGCTTTTATCAAACTTACGTCTTGCATAATCAAGGTCAAGAACAAAGCTCGTTTCTTTTGAAGAAGGCAGTTCAAACATGGCATCGGTCAATATTCCTTCACAAATGCTCCGCAAGCCTCTCGCGCCAAGTTTATATTCAACTGCTTTTTCTACCATGAACCCGAGCACTTCATCTTCTACTGATAATTTTATTCCTTCCAGTTCGAACAGCTTTTTATATTGTTTAAGCAAAGCATTCTTTGGCTCTGTAAGAATTGCCCGAAGGGTAGAGGCATCCAACGGATCAAGATGCGTAACTACCGGCAAACGACCAAGCAATTCAGGAATTAATCCAAATGATTTGAGATCCTGTGCATTGATATAACGCAACAAGTTTTTCTTCATGTTTTCCTGTTGTGTCTTGTCAACATTAAAACCAATGGTATTTGTTTGCACCCGGCGTGCGATTATTTTATCAATGCCATCAAAGGCGCCGCCACAGATAAAGAGAATATTCTGAGTATTGATTTTTATCAGCTTTTGTTCAGGATGTTTACGCCCTCCCTGGGGCGGCACTAACACATCCGTACCTTCTAATAATTTCAACATTCCCTGTTGAACACCTTCACCACTTACATCACGGGTAATTGACGGATTATCACCTTTGCGGGCAATTTTATCTATCTCATCAATATAAACAATGCCCCGTTCTGCACTGCTGATATCATAATTACAAACCTGCAATAATCTTGTCAGAATACTTTCAACATCTTCACCCACATAACCGGCTTCAGTAAATACAGTAGCGTCTACAATTGTGAAAGGAACATTCAGCATCCGGGCAATACTTTTAGCCAGTAACGTTTTTCCAGTCCCTGTTTCACCCACCATAATGATATTGCTTTTTTCAATTTCAACATCACTATTGTTATCGGGTGATTTCTGTTGTAGCCTTTTATAGTGATTATAAACGGCAACAGCCAATACTTTCTTAGCTTCTTCCTGGCCAATCACGTATTCATCCAGGAATTTTTTTATCTCAACAGGTTTTTTTACAGTGAGCTTAAAAGAAGAAGATGTTTTTTCGTCCCGTATCACCAACTCCTGCTCAATAATTTCCCTGGCGTGCTCAACACAGTTTTCACAGATATGTCCTTCCTGGCCGGCAATGAGTATTTTAACCTCATCACGGCTACGGCCGCAGAACGAACAATGCAGGGGATTTTTTGCCATACAGTTAAATGCTTCTCCAGGGTAAGTTTAATAACGGCAAAATTAACAAACACCCCTGATTCGAACAGTATTATTTGGCTGAAACGTTTAAGAAGCTCGTTAAGAGTACTTTATAACTTGTCAATCACCTTATCTACGATACCATATTCAACAGCTTCTTTAGCATCCATCCAGTAGTCACGATCGAAATCTTTCATAATTCTCTCGATAGTCTTACCGCAATTTTGTGCTAATATCTCAGCGCCGATCTCCTTTACTCTTTGCGTTTGCCGGGCTTGTATTTCAAGATCAGCGCTCACACCCTGGATGTATCCGCCTAATGATGGCTGGTGGATCATCACCTCGCCGTGCGGATAAATATAACGTTTGCCCTTTACACCGCCGCTCAATAAAATACTGCCCATTGATGCGGCCAACCCCATGCAAACTGTACTTACAGGGCTTTTCAGCATCTGCATGGTATCATATATTACCATGCCACTGGTAACTACTCCACCAGGACTATTGATATAAAATTTTATTTCCTGACCTGATTTGTCGGCATCCAGTAATAATAACTTGCTTACAACATCCCGGGCGCTTTTATCATCTACCATACCCCACAGGTATACGCTGCGATTTTCAAAAAATAACTTCTCCAGCTTTTTGCTGAACATCATAATGTCTGATTTTGGCCGTTCTTCAGGAACTTCTTCGTCATCATCTGCCCGCCAATGGCTGTATCCATAATTTTTACGAGACATAGAGTTATCGTTTATCGTTTTTTGTTTTGGGTTATTAGTTTTTAGTAACTGGTTGTGATGCTATCGAACAGTTATTGGGATCAATAATCATCTAATCCTTCTTTTCCTTCTTTGGATTGACAAGCAAAACTTCATCCACTAATCCATATTCTTTTGCCTCAGGCGCGGTCATCCATTTATCACGATCAAAATCTATTTCGATCTGGTCAACTGGTTTATTTGTATGAAAGCTTACTATATCATACAATTCATTTTTCAATTTCCTGATCTCATTTACGGTGATCTCGATATCACTTGCCTGTCCTCCGATCGCGCCACTTGGCTGGTGCATCATGATTCTTGCATGCTTTAGCGCAGCTCTCTTGCCCTTTGTACCGGCGCCAAGAAGAACACAGGCCATTGAAGCTGCCATGCCAATGCAGATAGTAGCTACATCTGGAGAAACATATTGCAGTGTATCATATACACCCAGTCCGGAATAAACACTGCCACCCGGACTGTTTATGTACATATTTATATCCCTTGTGCGATCAGTTGAATCAAGAAAAAGCAGCTGTGCCGTTACAATATTCGCCACTTCGTCATTGATAGGATATCCAAGAAATATAATTCGATCCATCATCAAACGGCTGTAAACATCCATTACAGCTACATTCATTGGGCGCTCTTCAATAATATTTGGTGTTAGTCCGGTTACCAAATGAGAAGCATAGCTGTGTAATGTGTTACTGGAAATGCCCCTGTGCTTAACAGCATATTTTTCAAATTCTGAATTGAAACTCATTTTTAAATGTTTATGATTTCAGGTTTAACGTTTAAGGATTTGAAAAAGGATATTTTTTTATCTCAAACGTTCAACTTTGAACTTTTTGAACGCATCAAATATCCGTCCAATTGGCAAAACCACAAAATTGGTGACAGGTATTGCATAGATTGAGACGAATTGACACTTATAAAAAAAATTCAGGGCTGGAAATCCTGAATGATTCAGACTAATGATGGTGATGCTGGTGCGTCTCAACCAGTTTTGTAAATTCTTCTGCGCTGATCTCTTTTTCTTCAGGAATAAGTTTGGTTTCTGACCAGTCAAGAATTTTCTGGCTTTGTATACGATTGTAAGCATCTTCGATATACTTACGGTCTTTCATCATTTTTTCTACATAATCTTTTACCCAGGGTTGCTCCTCATCCAATGAGCCCATACCCATGTAGCCAAACAATTGTTGTTTCGCAAAATTTCTGATTTCATCAGGGGTAACTTGTATATTATTTTCTGAAACTATTTTATCAGAGATCAATGTCCATTTTAACTGGTTAATAAAAGCAGGAAATTCATTTTCAATTTCTTCATCCGTTTTTTCCTTTTCATTTTGTCCCTGTGTTTTCATCCATTTTTTCAAAAATATTTCCGGAAATTTCATCTCAGTGTGATCAAGTAATTCATGATAAGCCTGGTGTTGCAATTGACTTTTTGCCTGTCCATCCCAATAGGCCTGTATTTCTTCTTTTATTTTATTCCGGAAATCGGCTTCGGTCTTTACATCGCCGTTAGGATAAAGCTGGTTAAAGAGGTCTTCTTTTAATTCTCTTTTTTCAAGCAAGCCGATTTTGGTGATCAGAACCTTGAAATGTTTGTCGACAACCGTTTCGTCTTCTTTGTTTAATCCAAGATCACCGATGATCCATTCACGTTCCTTTTCTTCAAACCCGGTTTTTAATATGATGATGATGTAATCATTTTTTGTTTTCCCGAGTAGATCCTTGCGGATCGCTTCAGCAAAATATTTTACCAGCAATGAATTGTCTTTTGTAACTCCTTCGGGTAAATTATTTCCATTTTCATCAACTTCACTGAATGTAACATTTAATACATTCTCCTCTGAGTTAACAACATCTTCATCTTTCATATTTCCATACCTGTTTTGCAGGCGGGCAATTTCATTGTGGATCATTTCATCAGTTACCTGTACTTTATACCGTGTAGTTTTCATGCTACCGGGATCAGCAAGTTTAAAATCTGGTTTTAATCCGATTTCAAAGGAAAAATGGTAATCAGCTGGGCTATTCATGTTTAGCTGGCGAAGATTTATTTCATCAGGTAACGGCTGTGCAAAAATTTCCAATTTTTCAGTTTCAAGATATTTTACCAGTTCCCGATCAATGGAACGAAGCACTTCATCTGTAAAAAGTGAACTACCATACATTTTTTTTATCAAGCCTGGTGGTACCATGCCCTTGCGAAAGCCAGGTATATTTGCTTTTTTGCTGTAATCTTTTAATGATTTTTCAAACGCGGGTAAATAATCATCCTTTGACAAAGAAAGGGTCAGCTTATCATTTAATAAACCAATATTTTCTCTTAATACTGTAGCCATAAGTTGAATATTGAATATCGAACATTGCTTATTGACCATTAAATATTCAATGGTCATTGTTCAATTTTTAAGTGCGGGTGGAGGGACTCGAACCCCCATGCCTTGCGGCGCCAGATCCTAAGTCTGGTATGTCTACCAATTTCACCACACCCGCTATTTAGTTAAGAGTTCTGAGTTTATAGTTTTGAGTTTGAACAAAACTGCAGACTCTTAACTCCTGACTCCTGGCTTTCAAAAGGGGCTGCAAATGTAGGTCAATTCAGATAAAGAAAGAGGCCGCTTTTGCTTAAATTTGTTAACTATGGAAACGGTTGCGCAGATACCGAAATATAATCTTAGCGAAGAGCAGGAGAAGAAGTTGATTCTTCGTGAATATCGTGCTTTACTGCGCAGCCTGAAATCAAAACTTAAGCCCGGTGACCGGAAAAACATTCGCCTTGCTTTTGAAATGGCTGCCGACGCGCATAAAACGATGCGTCGCAAAAGTGGAGAGCCATACATTCTTCATCCATTGGCTGTGGCCAGGATCTGCGTAGAAGAAATAGGTCTTGGTGTTCGCTCTACAATCTGTTCGTTGCTTCACGATACAGTGGAGGATACAGATATATCATTAGAAGATGTGGAAAGAGATTTTGGTGCGGAAATCGCAAGAATTGTTGACGGTCTTACAAAAATCTCCAATGTCATAGACGTAAATGCATCGAAGCAAGCTGAAAATTTTAAAAAGATCCTGCTTACGCTTACAGATGATCCTCGTGTAATATTGATCAAGCTGGCTGATCGATTGCATAATATGCGTACCCTCGACAGCATGAAGAGAGAAAAGCAATTAAAAATAGCCTCCGAAACAGTATACGTGTATGCGCCGTTGGCCCATAGGATGGGTTTGTATAATATCAAAACCGAGATGGAAGACCTGGCAATGAAATATCTGGAACCGGAAACTTATAAAGAGATCGCACAAAAACTTGCTGAGACAAAAAGAGACCGTACAAAATTCATAAATGAGTTTGTTAAACCATTAAATGATAAACTTGAAAAAACCGGATTAGCGTTTGAGATCTATGGCCGGCCGAAAAGCATTCATTCGATTTGGACCAAGATGAAGAAAAAGGGAGTTGCTTTTGAAGAGGTTTATGATCTCTTTGCCATTCGTGTTATTTTAGACTCTCCTCCTGAAAGAGAAAAAGAAGATTGCTGGAAGGTATATTCATTGATAACTGATGAATACATTCCATCACCTGAACGATTGAGAGATTGGTTGAGTAATCCTAAAAGCAATGGGTATGAAGCTCTCCACACAACTGTGATGGGTCCTGAAGGACGTTGGGTGGAGGTGCAGATAAGAACAAAACGGATGAATGAAATTGCAGAAAAGGGCCTGGCGGCGCATTGGAAATATAAAGAAGGTGGCGCTGATGAGAGCCGGTTTGATAAATGGTTTCAGCAGATACGTGAAGTGATCTCTACTGAAGGAACAGACAGTATTGATTTTCTCCAGGATTTTAAAACCAGTTTTCTTGCAGAAGAAATTTATGTATACACACCAAAAGGTGATGTAAAAATGTTGCCTGTTGGTTCAACAGCATTGGATTTTGCTTTTTCCATTCACAGCGAAATAGGGGGCAAATGTATTGGTGCTAAAGTAAACCACAAATTGGTGCCTATAAGTCATAAACTGCGTAGTGGCGACCAGGTAGAGATAATTACCAGCAATAAACAAAAACCATCCGAGGACTGGCTCAGTTTTGTTGTAACCGCTAAAGCAAAAGGCAAGATAAAAGATGCCCTCAAGGAAGAGAAAAGAAAAATTGCGGAAGATGGAAAGTATGCCCTGCAGAAAAAATTAGAGGGAATGGGGGCAGCATTTGCCCAGCATAATATTGAAGAACTGATGAATTGGTATAAATACAGTTCACCACTTGACCTGTTTTACCAGATCGCCATTAAAAATATTGATCTTAAAGATCTGAAAGAATTTAAAGTAGTTCATGGTGATAAGCTGGAATCCCCACGCCATGATAAGCATTTGCAGGAGCTCAAATCAGACATTGCTCCCGCAATACCCAAAAAAGACGCCGAGCTTATTATTTTTGGAGAAAGCAGCGATAAAATTGTTTACAATCTTGCCAATTGCTGTAAACCTATTCCCGGTGATGATGTATTTGGTTTTGTTACTACAGGAAAAGGTCTCACCATTCATAGAACGAATTGCCCGAATGCGGCTAAATTACTGGCTAATTACGGGCACAGAGTAGTAAAAACTAAATGGGCAAAGAACAAGGAGATATCATTTCTTACGGGTTTGCGTATTATCGGTCTTGATGATGTAGGCGTTGTCAATAAGATCACCAACCTGATCTCCGGAGAAATGAAGATTAATATTGCTGCTATAACAATTGAAGCAAAAGAGGGTTTATTTGAAGGGAATATGAAAGTGTACGTACATGATAAAGAAGAATTGGATGAATTGGTTAACAAGCTAAAGGGGCTTACTGGGATACATTCTGTTGACCGTTTTGATACAGAAGCCGTTTGATACTCATAGTTACTGATTTATTCACATTTAGAAATATTTCCTCAAAGCTATCATTCAATAATTATTTTTGCCAGCGCTTTTTGATTTCAAAAAAGTCATATGGGTCAACAAGTCAAACCACCATTGTGACTACTATGACTCTATGACCAATATGACTTAAATGACTAATTATGGTTGATGTAATTCTCGGATTGCAATGGGGTGACGAAGGAAAAGGAAAAATTGTTGACTTTTTTGCAAAGGATTATGATCTGATAGCAAGGTTCCAGGGAGGACCTAACGCGGGGCATACATTATACGTTGAAGACAAAAAAATTGTCCTTCATCAAATACCATCCGGCGTTTTTCGTGAAGGAGTAACAAACCTTATTGGCAGTGGGGTTGTACTTGACCCGGTTACATTAAAAAGAGAATGTGAAACCGTATCATCCTTTGGAATTAATCTAAAAAAAAATTTGTTCATTGCCGAGCGTACCCACCTGATCCTCCCTACTCACCGGGCTCTTGATAAAGCTGCCGAACTTTCAAAGGGCAATGATAAAATAGGTTCTACCTTAAAAGGTATTAGTCCCGCATATATGGATAAAACCGGCAGAAATGGTTTAAGGGTAGGTGATTTGCTGGATAAAAATTTCACAACCTCATATATCAGGCTGCGTCTTAAGCATCAAAAATTACTCGACAACTATTCATTTAATGAAGATATCTCAGTCTGGGAAGAAGAATTTTTTGAGGCTCTCGATTTTTTAAAGCAATTGAATATTGTAAATGGAGAATATTATATCAATAGTAAATTGCAACAGGGAAAAAGGGTTCTGGCAGAAGGTGCACAGGGAAGCATGCTGGATATTGATTTTGGGACATTCCCTTTCGTTACTTCTTCAAATACTATTACCGCAGGGGTGTGCAGTGGCCTGGGTGTGGCCCCACAAAAGATAAAAGAAGTAATTGGCGTTACAAAAGCCTATTGCACAAGAGTCGGAGCGGGGCCATTTCCAACAGAATTAAATGATGAAATGGGGGAGCAATTACGACAAACGGGTAATGAATTCGGAGCCACAACTGGTCGGCCAAGACGTTGCGGCTGGATCGATTTGGTAGCTTTACGTTTTGCCTGTATGATCAATGGAGTGACCAAACTTGTAATGACAAAGGCTGATGTTCTGGATGCGTTTAAACAACTGTCCGTTTGTACGGTTTATAAGATAAATGGTAAAGAATGCGCTGAAGTGCCATTTCAAATGACAAGAGTTAATATTGAACCAGTATATAAATCATTTGAAGGGTGGAATATTCCTACCCATGCAGCGAAATCGTGGCGGGGATTGCCTGATGCCATGAAACAATATGTAGATTTTATCAACGGGGAACTTAAGGTCTGCATTGAATACATTTCCAATGGGCCTGGCCGTGAACAGATAGTCACTTTATTTGATAAGTAAGAATTTCATGAAAAATAGTTTTAAAAAATTTGGCGAATTAAAAACTTCGCTGAAATTTTACATCCATTAATCCTCCAGACTATGGCGAGTAAATCCGATAAAGAAAAAAAATCCGTGGGAAAAATAAAAGATGAATCTGAAGAAGCGGTGAAAAAGCCTTCTTCCAAATCCAAAAAGCAAATGGAGGAGGATGACGAGGATTTTGACGAAGAGGGTGATATCGAAACGAAGGCTGCCAAAAAAGGGAATGGTGTAGCTGCTTCAAAGAAGAAATCTGCTGATGGCGATGACGATGATGATGACGTGGAAGATGAAGTAGATGATTGGGATAAGGTAGAGGAAGAAGAAAATTGGGATCCGGATTTTGAAGAATTTGATGTTCCCAAATC
>JBIOGV010000142.1:0-9400 GCA_044448365.1 Chitinophagales bacterium | reverse complement strand
GCAGGACAAAACCTATAGGCAACTTTCTTTTGAAAGAGATTATACTTCTTATTTTCCCATTGCCATATGCGTTCTCAAAGACGGGAAAGAAATTTCGACTTCACTGCCTGATATTAAATTGGGAGACACTTTGCTCATTCACAATGAAGAGCTGATCCCCGCTGATGGAATTCTTACGAGAGGAAGGGCATTTATCGATTATAGTTTTGTTACAGGTGAATCATTGCCCGTCTTAAAGGAAGTAGGTGAAATAGTCTATGCTGGCGGAAAACAAACCGGGGGCAATATCGAATTACTTGTAGTAAAGGAAGTAACACAAAGCTATCTTACCAAATTATGGAGCAGGGATGAGTTCAAACAAAATAAAGAAAACAAAAACACATCATTCGTTCATGCCCTGGCCCGTTACTTTACTTATATTCTTTTTTCATTAGTGATTTGTACTGCCATCTATTGGTGGATCAATGATACCTCAAAAATATGGTCTGCAGTAACAGCTATGCTTATCATTGCTTGTCCGTGCGCGCTGCTGCTCTCAAATACATTTATGAATGGAAATGTATTGAGAATTTTAGGTCGCAACCATTTTTATTTACGTAATGCACAGGCCATTGAAAGCATAGCTGCTGCGGATTGTATTGTTTTTGATAAAACAGGAACCCTTACTTCCACACAAGAGAGGGATATTGTGTATGAGGGAAAAGCTTTAACCCAAAAACAACAAAAACAAATCGCTTCATTAGCTGCCTGCTCTTCCCATCCTCTTAGCAGAGTTTTGTCAAAAAGTATTGGGTGGGATATAAAAGTGGTACCCGCAGGGTTCAGGGAAATAACAGGCAGGGGCATCGAGGGTCTTGTACAAAATACCCTGGTAAAATTAGGTTCTTATGAGTTTGTTACGGGATTAAAAACTCCGCCAGACAGCACAGCCGTATACGTGAGTTTTGAAAATAAACTTCGGGGTTGCTATCATTTCAATAATCATTATCGTGAATTTGTTCCGGGACTTATCAAAAAATTAAATGATCAATACCGATTCTCAGTTGTTTCAGGAGATAATAATAGTGAACGAGAAAACTTGGAAAAGCTAATAGGAAGGGATGCGATGCTTTTATTTAATCAAAAACCGGAAGATAAACTTCACTATATACAGTCATTACAAAAAAAAGGCGGCAAAGTAATGATGATTGGAGACGGATTGAATGACGCAGGAGCCTTGAAGCAAAGTAATATTGGTATTGCGGTAGCTGAACAAACCAACAACTTCACCCCAGCCAGTGATGCCATCATTGAAGCAAAACAACTTTCCAAACTCGATCGTTTTATTTATTTGTGCAAGGCAAATAAAAATATTGTACTGGCAAGCTTTGTTCTTTCCATTGTATACAACATCATCGGTCTGTTCTTTGCTGTACAGGGTACTCTTTCACCATTAATTGCAGCTATTTTAATGCCCAGCAGTTCATTAAGTATTCTCCTGATCACTTTTGGCAGCAGCAATCTGCTGGCTAAATGGATGAAGTTGTAACGTAAAATCCGTTTATCAATTTATTGTAGAAGCCTGAAGGGCTTAATGTAAATAACTCCTGACGCAATCGGGAGTCTGTGTGAAAAAAACACATCAAAACAACCCTGAAAGGGTTGAATGCACATCGCTGCTTCGCTAAATACGAAAACAAAATTTCATTTCGATTAGTATATATTATTATTTCTTCGAAATGATATTCAACCCGCCAGCAGGCGGGTTGCTGTTCATTTGGCTACTTTCCGTGAGTGAAACTCACGGTTATTTATAGTAAAGTCCTTTGGACTTTTGACCATCGAGCATGCCGTGCCATTTACCTGACGAAAGTCATCCCTTTCACTGACAAGAGTTAAACTCTTAGCAGCCATCAAAAAATATTTTTACCAAAGTTTTAAAACCAACAAAACATGAGTGTCATCATTGTGCTATTGATCGCCAGCGTTTCAGTGGCCGCCTTATTCCTGGTGGCTTTTTTATGGAGTGTGAAATCGGGGCAATTCGAAGATGATTACTCGCCGGCATCGCGAATTCTTTTTGAAGATAAACCATCCTCTTCCACAAAACATCCTGATTAAAAAACAATACCAGTATGCAAGTAGAAAAATTTTATTATGACAACAAGATTGTTAGGGCATTCGGATATGCAACAGTGATCTTTGCTATTGTAGGTATGCTGGCAGGTTTATGGGTAGCTATTCAATTCTATGCACCCGCTGCCAGTTTGAATCTGGCACCTACCACATTTGGACGTCTGCGTCCATTGCATACGAATGCAATCATTTTTGCGTTTGTCGGCAACTGTATTTTTACCGGCGTTTATTATTCACTGCAACGTTTGTGCAAAACAAGAATGTTCAGTGATAAACTAAGCTGGATCCATTTCTGGGGCTGGCAGGCAATTATTGCTTCTGCTGCCATTACACTCCTGCTTGGCTATACAACAGGCAAAGAGTACGCAGAATTAGAATGGCCGATTGATATTGCTATCACCATTGTATGGGTTGTATTCGGCATTAACCTTTTTGGAACAATTCTGAAAAGAAGAGAAAAACATTTATACGTTGCGATCTGGTTTTATATAGCTACCTGGGTTACGGTGGCCATGTTACATATAGTAAACTCAATTGAAATTCCCGTTTCACTTTTTAAAAGTTATAGCTGGTATGCCGGTGTACAGGATGCATTGGTGCAGTGGTGGTATGGTCACAATGCGGTCGCCTTCTTTCTTACTACTCCCATTCTCGGTTTGATGTATTATTTTTTACCAAAGGCCGCAAACAGGCCGGTCTATTCCTACCGCCTTTCCATCATTCACTTTTGGGCGCTGATCTTCCTTTATATCTGGGCAGGCCCGCATCATTTGCTGTATACTTCATTACCCGATTGGGCACAATCACTGGGAACTGTTTTCTCCATCATGTTAATTGCTCCCAGCTGGGGTGGTATGCTAAATGGTTTATTCACTCTGCGTGGCGCCTGGGATAAAGTGAGAGAAGATCCTGTGCTGAAATTTATGGTAGTGGCTGTTACCTGTTATGGCATGGCAACATTTGAAGGTCCGATGCTGAGTTTGAAAAGTATCAATGCAGTCGCTCATTTTACAGATTGGATCATTGCTCACGTACACATTGGCGGATTAGGCTGGAATGGTTTCATGGCATTTGCTATGTTGTATTATCTCGTTCCAAAGATGTGGGGAACAAAGCTGTATTCAAAGAAACTTGCTAATAGTCATTTCTGGCTTGGAACGATTGGGATTATTGTTTATGTGGTACCCCTGTACTGGGCTGGTTTCACACAAAGCCTCATGTGGAAATCATTTACACCGGAAGGACAATTGAAGTTCCAGTTTCTTGAAACAGTTACGAACATTATCCCGATGTACATTACCCGTAGTGTGGGCGGAGCATTATACCTGACCGGCGCATTAGTGATGGCATTTAATCTTTATAAAACGACTCAACAGGGAAAATTCATTGCCAACGAGGAAGCCGAAGCAGCTCCATTAATTAAAGAAGCAAAACAAAAACGCGAATACTGGCATCGCATATTAGAAAGAAAACCGGTGGCCATGCTTGTGTTGAGTTTGATCCTGGTTGCCATTGGTGGTATCATCGAATTGATTCCAACTTTTTTGGTTAAATCAAATATCCCGACTATTGCGAGTGTAAAACCCTACACTCCACTTGAGTTGCAGGGGCGTGATATTTATATACGCGAAGGTTGCTATTTATGCCACTCGCAAATGATACGTCCTTTCCGCGACGAGGTAGCGAGATACGGCGAATATTCAAAAGCCGGTGAGTTTGTTTATGATCATCCATTCCAGTGGGGAAGTAAACGTACAGGACCTGACCTGGCAAGAGAGGGTGGGAAATATCCCGATAGCTGGCATTACAATCACATGTATGATCCAAGATCCATGTCACCCGGTTCAATTATGCCGCAATATGTTTGGCTGCTCGATAATAAATTGGATACTGCATCAACACCTGCCAAGATACGAGCCATGAAAACCTTAGGTGTTCCTTATCCTGATGACTATGATAAAATAGCGAATGTGGATTTGATGAGACAGGCAGATTCTATTGCAGGTAATTTGAAAAAAGATAAAATAGAAACACCCAGTGATGTTGAAATAATAGCACTGATCGCATACCTGCAAAGAATTGGAAGAGATATTAAAGCGGAACCGAAACAACAGACGGCGATGAAGTAGGAAACGTAAAATGTGAGACGTGAATCGTGAGATACTCACGACTGACGATTGACGACTCACGATGTTGAATAGAATTACCGAAAGTACAAGAGTGCGACGCAACATAAGTTGAACAGAAAACCAAAAGTTGATAACAAAAAAAATAGTAACCATGAAGTTCATTAACTACATCGAAAAAATAAGCGGGGTTGATATCTATGGACTGATATCGCTGCTGATATTCGTTTTATTTTTTACTGTGATGCTGACTTGGGTTTTCCGCGTGGATAAGAAAAAAATCAAAGAGATCAGCGAAATCCCTTTACACTAAAACTAAAACCGGAAATATGTTTTTATTTCAAAATTCATTTAAAAAGTATTTAGCTGTTGTAACGGCTTTGTTATTATCAGCACCTGTTTGGGCTGCGGGTCCTCCGGCAGAAAATCCCCTGTATAATCCTTTAGCCATTTTGCTGATTTGTGTAATGATCATTTTATTGATCGCTATTGGCATATTGGGAAGCATATTGACGGGCGCCAGCGATATTAGCTTGATGAAGTGGAAGAAAAAAAAGGAAGAAGAAAAAAAATCTGTGATCAGCCACGCTGCTGCCCTGTTTATCGGTTGTGTGCTGCTAAGCTCGGCCATTTTTGCCCAGGATAAAACAGTCACTAACCCGGCACAAACAGTTAGCAGCATTGGCGGATTAACGCCTTCTGTTTTCTATGTAATGGTAAGTATTATTTTTTTAGAGCTGTTGGTGATACTTGTATTGCTGATCAATGTGAGGATACTGATAAGATCCCAGAAAGAAAAATTAATAGCAACTGAAGCCAAAGAAGTAATTGTCAAAAAATCAAGGCTTTCCTGGTGGGGTCGTTTCAATAAGTTGAAACCCATTGAACAGGAAGCAGATCTTGACCTTGGACATGATTACGATGGCATCCGCGAATTGAATAATCGTCTTCCCCCATGGTGGATCTATGGTTTTTATGCAACGATTGTTTTTGCTGCTATTTATTTATGGAGATACCATGTGTCGCATTCTGCACCACTGAGTAAAGAAGAATATGAAATAGCGGTGCAAAAGGCAGATCAAAAAATAAAAGATTACCTGAAGCAAAAAGGTGAGACGATTGATGAAAATACAGTAACCATGTTGGGAGCAACTGATATACTAGAAGGAAAAAGAATTTTCCAGATCTCATGCATTGCTTGTCACAATGAAGGGGGCGCAGGGAATGTAGGTCCTAATCTTACTGATGATTATTGGCTGCATGGCGGTGATATTAAAAGTGTATTCAAAACGATCAAGTATGGCTTCAATGCCATGCCAACCTGGCAAAATTCTTATTCGAATAAACAAATCGCACAATTAGCGAGCTATGTAAAATCTTTGCATGGAACCAATCCGCCCAATCCGAAGGCAGCACAAGGTGAATTATATAAAGAAGAAGTCACAACACCCGGCACACCTGCTGACTCATCTGCGCCAAAAAAAGATAAAAAGTTAGCAGCGAAGTAAGATCTTGTGAAACGAAAACATTTTAAAAATGGACACGGTTAGCGACATACCAGCAATAGATGAATCGAAAAGAGAATCTTTCCGTGACCGGATGGCAACAATAGACGAGAAAGGAAAGAGGAACTGGGTGTATGCACAAAAACCAAAAGGAAAGCTTTATAATATCCGCAGTTATGTGAGCTGGGGTTTTTTTATCATTTTTTTCAGCCTGCCTTTCATATCTATACATGGCAGGCCATTATTTCTTTTTAATATTCCTGAGGCTAAATTTATCATTTTCGGAAACGTTTTCTGGCCCCAGGATTTTTTCATTTTCGGATTAACAATGCTCACTTTTATTGTGTTCATCGTATTGTTTACAGCTGCATTCGGACGTTTATTTTGCGGGTGGATTTGCCCGCAAACCATCTTTATGGAAATGCTTTTCCGCAAACTGGAATATGTAATTGAAGGAGATGCCGCTTCACAAAAACTTTTGAAAAAATCTCCCTGGACAAGCAGTAAAATTTTTAAAAAGACAGCTAAACACCTGGCTTTCTTCCTGCTCTCATTCATCATTGCCAATTTTTTTCTTTCTTATATCATTGGGGTAAAGCAATTGGAAAAAATTATCACCGAACCCGTTTCTGAACACTTTGGTGGTTTTACAGCTATCATAATTTTCTCAGGAGTGTTTTACGGCGTGTATGCTTTTTTTCGCGAACAGGCATGCACAGTGATCTGCCCCTACGGACGATTACAAAGTGTATTGCTTGATCGCAACTCGATGATCGTTGCCTATGACTACAAACGCGGGGAGCCAAGAGAAAAATTTAAAAAGAATATTACGTCAGCTACTACCGGCGATTGTATTGATTGTTTTCAATGCGTAAAAGTTTGTCCCACCGGTATCGATATCCGCAATGGCACACAAATGGAATGTGTTGGATGCACGGCCTGTATTGATGCGTGTAATAAGATAATGAAGGCTATCAATCGGCCTTTAGGTCTTGTCCGATACGCTTCCGAAAATGGCATCGCAAATGGTGAGAAGCTTCACTATACCGCTCGGATGAGATTTTATACTGTTCTGCTTGTATTATTGTCAGGGTTGCTCACAACTTTATTATTGAGCCGCAAAGATGTTGATGGAACTGTGATTCGTGCTGCCGGAATGCTTTACCAGGAACGGGGTACCGACAGTATTTCCAATCTCTACAACATCAAGATCATCAATAAAACCATTAAAGACATTCCGCTTACGCTGAAACTGGAAAACGCCCCGGGAAGAATTATTGAGGTTGAGGGCAGATCCATTGCTGTTCCGAAAGAAGGACAGGGTAAAGGATCGTTTTTTATTGTATTGCCAAACAATATTATTAAAGAAAGAAAACTAAAATTGAAAGTAGGTTTATATGAGGGTGATAAAAAGATTACGACCCTGAAAACAAATTTCATGGGACCTATTTATCATCATTCAACAAAATAAAATTGATTATCATCAAACTTTTTTTATGAACTGGGGACAAAAATTAGTTTTAGTATTCATTGTTTTTGCGGCAGGTATGAGTTACCTCGCTTATCGCTGTTTTCACGTCAATACCGATTTGGTAACTACAGAATATTATAAAGATGAGCTGCATTACCAGGATGTGATCAATGGAGCCAAAAGCGCAAACGCACTTAGCAGTAAAATACAGATCATTCAGCAAAAAGAATTGGTCACCGTACAATTACCCGGGGAAATGAAGAATGAAAAAGTATCGGGCAATATCTGGTTTTACTGTGCTGCAGATGCGAAGAAAGACAGGCATATTCCCATCGAATTAAACACAAACGCGTCTCAACAGATCGATCGGAAAATATTTATGCCCGGCATCTACACAGTAAAGTTTGACTGGAACAGCAATAACAAACATTATTATTCAGAAGAACCATTTACCATTTTATAAATGACCTGGCAATTTATTATAGCCGGACTTACATTGGGGTTGATCGGCAGCCTGCATTGCGTAGGCATGTGTGGCCCTTTGTCTCTTGCATTGCCTATTCAATATTTATATAAAGGTCAAAGAATTGTAGCCATTATTTTTTATCAAATCGGGCGGGTTATAACTTACTCAACTCTTGGCCTCATCTTTGGATTGGCTGGTCGCAGAGTTTATCTTGCCGGCTTTCAGCAATGGTTTTCTATCGGCATGGGAATCCTTATTCTTTTTCTGCTGGTTCAATATTGGTTATTTCGTAAAAGAGTACAACCTGGTCTTTTTAATAAGTTTTACCTCGCTATCCAAAAATTGATGATAAAAATTTTAAAGACCAGGGGAATGATTCCTTTTTTATTTTTCGGAATAGCAAATGGGTTTCTTCCCTGTGGCATGGTGTATATCGCACTGGCCGGAGCGTTGGTTACAACCGAAGTTCAGCACAGTATACTGTTCATGGCCATGTTCGGGATGGGAACCATGCCTGCCATGTTTGCCGTTATTTTTTTCGGGCGATTCTTTAGTTTAAGAGTTAGGAATTCTTTCCGCAAAATTGTCCCGGTTTTTATTTCTGCGATGGCCGTTATTTTGATTTTACGAGGAATGAATTTAGGCATACCATTTATAAGTCCCGTTTTACAATCTGCCCCGGCGACGGCTGTCAGTTGTCACTAGAAAGTAATGCCTTGAGGTTTTACAACACATCAAGTTCGTCTCTGTTTCGGTCTTGGTAACCCCATTCTTCATCTTCATTCAATTCTTTGCCTTTGTAATTTCCGTGACGAATAACTGAATAGGCCATCCATATCAACAGAAAAGGCGATATGCAAAAAATAAAATAAACCAGAGGTAAAGAAATATTGAAGTTGATCAATACACAATAAACGAGCAGAATAATCGATACAGCAGCAACTGCAAAACCTGGTTTCCTGAGCATGCGAAAGATTTATATCATTGAAACAAATAAACTGCCAAATTACTTGTGCTAAAATTCACCAACTTTTAATTTAGGTAAAACAAACTTAACCGCAGTACCTACTTCCAGCTCACTGTGAAGAGAAATGTCTCCTTTTAAAAGATCAATATATCTTTTTACAATAGGCAGACCCAGGCCGGTTCCCTGTATATTGATCACATTCTTTCCTCTGAAAAATGTAGCAAACAGATGATGCTGATCTTCTTCAGGAATCCCAACACCTTCATCTTTAATTTCAACATTTAGATGCTGGTTAGAATTTTCAGTTTCGATCCATACCCTGCTATTTTCAGGAGAAAATTTCAAGGCATTGGAAAAAAGATTGATCAGGATGTTTTTTAATAAGCGCTTATCCGTAGTAAAGCTTTCTTCCCCTTTATAATTATAAATTATTTGCTGCCCGTTTTTTTGAATGACCTTCATCTCCTCAATCACATCATCCATAAATTCTTTAACAGCAAAAGAAGAAATGCTGACGGTTACTTTTCCTTCTTCCAGTTTTCCCAGTGAAAGAAAATCTTCAAGCAAACCATTCAAATGACTGACTGAATCTTTGATTTTTCTAAGATGCCGCTCTCTTTTATCGTTATCTTCTGTTTTAGTATACTTAGAAATCAATGTTGCCGAAGAAAGGATGGTGCTTAACGGTGTTCGAAATTCATGCGAGGCCATAGAAACAAACCTGCTTTTGATCTCATTCAACTGCTTTTC
>JBIOGV010000141.1:0-9521 GCA_044448365.1 Chitinophagales bacterium | reverse complement strand
GAGTTTTAATGATCTGAAACAAATGCTTGAAGTAACGGATGGAAACCTTGCCACGCATCTTGTAAATCTTGAAGACAATGGATACATTAAGGTGCACAAAGGATTTATCGGAAGAAAAACAAATACAACCTATGCTGTTACCAAGGCTGGTGAAAAAGCATTCTCAGATCATATTGCAGCACTGGAAAATATGATCAAAGGAGTAAAATAATTTTTTTTTCCCTTATACTTTGAAATACAAAGTACTTTTAAAATATAATCATGATATGAAAATTAAAATGATCTTGCCTGCGCTGACGGAAGCAAAAAGCCCCTACTGGCGGCCTATAAAGTATTCTTTATTTCCACCACTCGGCCTTGCCACTCTTGCCGCTTATTGCGCACCCAATGATGAAATCGATTTGCAGGATGAACATGTAGAAGATTTAAATATCAATGACAATCCCGACCTTGTCGTTATTCAGGTTTATGTCACAAACGCATACCGTTCCTATGCTATAGCGGATCATTATAGAAATAAAGGGATCTATGTATGTCTCGGAGGATTGCACGTGAGCTCATTGCCAAATGAGGCCATACTGCATGCTGATAGTATTTTTATTGGGCCGGGTGAAGATACGTTTCCTCAATTTCTTGAAGATCTCAGGAAAAAGAAACCGAAAAAGATCTATACAAATTCAAGAAGAGAGATTGAAGATATTCCTCCAATTAGAAGAGATCTCATCAAGCGCCATCTTTATCTTGTGCCCAACTCTATTGTTGTTTCTAGGGGTTGCCCTCACCATTGCGACTTTTGTTATAAAGATGCTTTTTTTGAAGGAGGAAAATCTTTTTATACGCAACGGGTTGATTCCGCATTAAAGGAAATAGATCGCCTGCCCGGAAAACATCTTTACTTTCTTGATGATCATTTGCTCGGCAACTACAAATTTGCTTCCGCGCTTTTTGAAGGCATGAAAGGAATGAACAGGGTGTGCCAGGGCGCTTCTACTATTGATGCCATTCTGAGAGGGGACCTCGTTGAAAAAGCAGCCGGAGCAGGTTTAAGAAGTGTATTTGTCGGCTTTGAAACATTAAGCCCGGCTAATCTTTCTCAGAGCAATAAAAAACAAAATATTGGAAAGAACTATGAAGAGGCCATTCAAAGACTGCTTTCTCTTGGCATCATGATCAATGGAAGCTTTGTATTTGGCCTTGATGATGATGATAAAAATGTTTTTAAAAGAACAGTTGATTGGGGCGTAAAAAACGGGCTAACCACCTCTACCTATCACATTCTTACTCCTTATCCCGGAACCAGGTTGTATCAAACAATGGAAAAAGAAAACCGTATTCTTCACCGTAAATGGAACCTATATGATACCAGACATGTTGTATATAAAACCAGGGGATTATCTTCCGACGAATTGAAAGACGGATACGATTGGGCTTATCGTTCTTTTTACAGCTGGGCGAATATCTGGAAATCAAGCTGGCAACATGATAAGCTGAAACATGTTATCAAGCACTTTACCTATGCAGGGGGATGGAAAAAATTTGAGCCGCTCTGGAATTTCATGATCAAAACAAAAGGGCTAAATAAAATGCTGCCAATATTGGAAGCGATATTATCCGGGATCGATGATAGGAAGTTACACTCCAATCAGTTTTCACCTTTTCCTGCTATTGCATAATTTTTTAACATCAAAAAATCAAAAATGAAAAAAATAAATTTTGCCTCGCATTTTGCAGTCTTACTGATCGTAACGATCCTATGCGGGCTCATCTACGCTGCAGTTCAGCAATCGCATCGCTCCGGCGCCAACGATCCGCAATTGCAAATTGCCCTGGATCTGAAAAATGCGATCGAAAATAATCGCCCGGTTGAACAATGGATGAGCCATGATAGTACAGAAATATCCCAAAGCCTTTCTGTTTTTAAGACATTATACAATAAAACCGGAGAGCCTGTCCAATCTACTGGTTTTTTAAATGGTCAACTTCCGCGAATGCCAAAAGGTGTTTTTGATTTCACCAGCAATCACCAGGAAGATGTACTTACCTGGCAGCCTCAGCATGGCGTAAGAATGGCAATGGTAGTTGAATCTGTAAAATCATCTCAAATTGGATTCGTTGCTGTTGGCCGCTCATTAAATGAAATTGAAAAAAGAGAAGCTAATCTTACTACGATGGTCCTGGTCGCCTGGCTTGTATGTGGCGGGATCATTTTGTTGCATTTAATTCTCACCTATATCAATCATAAAAATCAAAATAAATAAAATGAAAAAAGAGCTGACAATGGAAAACAGGGAATCAACCTCATTCATAATAAAAGCAAGGTTCAGGAGTTTTCGCTATGCCTTCCGTGGATTGAATGCTTTTTTCGCTGGTCAACATAATGCTTTTATTCACTTGCTGATGACAATAGCTGCATTCATTGCCGCAATATTTTTTAGTATAAGCAAAACAGAAGTAATAGCTATTATTATTGCAGCGGGTTTTGTGTGGGCTGCTGAGCTGTTTAATACAGCCATCGAAAAATTAGCTGACCTGGTTTCAAAAGATTTTCATCCGGGAATAAAATTTGTGAAAGATGTATCGGCTGCTGCAGTACTGTTGTCAGCATTAGCTGCATTTTTAACCGGGGCAATTATTTTTCTTCCCAAGCTCCTGTCATGAAGAAATTACTGGAAAAGTTTGAAGGGAAAATTTCAGTTCAGCTTACCATCCGGCAATGGTTGGTGATCTCAGTGACATTCAGTTTATGCCTGTTGATAGTAAGAATGATAATGAGTGCCCGCTTATCTTATGGATTTCTTGCGTGGAATCTTTTCCTTGCATTCGTACCCTATTTTATTTCTGAATGGCTTGGCAGTCATCAAAAAATTTTACGGAACCGGGTAAAATTATTCTCATCGATTTTTGCCTGGCTCTTGTTCATGCCTAATTCCTTTTACATTCTTACTGACCTGTTTCATTTAGAAACTGCCGGGAACGCTCATCCGTGGTTTGATCTTACACTCATACTTTCCTTTGCCTGGAATGGAATTTTATTGGGTGTGCTCTCCATCCAAAAAATGGAAACGCTTTTGAAAAAGACAAAAGGAAAGTTTATTTCTGTTTTTGTGATTGGTGCCGTGATGTGGCTAAATGCATTTGGGATTTACATTGGAAGATTTTTACGTTTTAACAGCTGGGACATCTTTATCAACCCCTTTTCTCTATTGTCAGAAATTGCAAGTATCCTTTTCAGCCCCTATGATTACAGGTATGCCTGGGCTATGAGTCTTTGTTTTACCGGTTTCATGGTAATTGTCTATTACACCATGAAAAAATTAAGTGAAGCTTTCAAAAATTCCTGACAGTAGACAAATTTGCTCAACAGTCAATTCCAAAAAAGCGGGTACGCGCAAGCAAAATAAAAAAACCTCTCAAATATGGAGAGGTTCATTATGATCGAATCAATTAAAGGAATCAGTTGTCAAAAATCCATACCGAGCGCGAAATAGATCTGGGGTTTGCCCCGCAAAAATCCATTCATCTCCCAGGCAGCGTCAAACCGAATAAAATAACCAAGCAAGGTGCTGCGTGCACCAAACCCATAACCCCCGACAAAAGGACCAATTCCACCAGCTTTTACTCTTACAGTAACTGGCGGACCGCCATATATTACCGATGGCCTTTGAATTTTACTAAATTGTCCATTCCATGCAGTGCCCAGGTCAATGAACTGTACGATTTGAAAATTGCGCAAAAAAGCATTATTAATGGGCTTATTCAAAAGTGTTGAAAATACAGGCACCCTGACCTCACTATTCACAACGATTGCATTATTCCCGTTGGCTGCATTTTGTGGAAATCCCCGCATATTAACAGCGAGTGACTGGTAAGTGTAATTTATATCCGGCGCCGGAGTGTTGGCACTATTGAATTTTGGAGAGATCCATCCATCTACTCCTCCCAAATAATAAATTACCTTTTGACTGCCCCATGAAAAATCACCTGCCCCACGAACCGCCCAAATTACATTGCGATATATAGGAAGATAGTTCCGTATATCAAAACCGGCATTCATTAAGAACTTTCCTTCCGTACTTGATATCTTACTGATCTGCGTGTACCAGTCAAAATATATCTTGTACCGAAGACCTTTCCAAATGTTTAGTACCGGGTTAATCGTGTTATCATAAACATATTCGAGGTCAACCTGGCTATATGTTTTAACTGAATCTCTTTCTTCAAGTGTTGCCTGGTCAAGACCCTTGTAAATGATCCTGTCAAAACGTGGACCTATTTTAGCCCTTATACTCCGAACCCGGTCAAGGGGATATTGAAGATTTAGAAGAAAAAGGTTGGAACGGGTCAGACCGTTATCAAGAGATTGATCCCTGAGGGCAACAATTGATTCTTCATTTGTACGATACACCATTGCACCCCAGTCCAGGCGTTTGCGATAATTCATAAAAGAAAACAGCGCATCATAATCGCTCAGGTTGCTTGTAGACAGGCGAAACCCTCCCGTAAATTTTATGTCTTCAAAAAGATCAGCCGTTCCCATTCTTAAAATACCATTAAAATCGCCCCCATTGGAAAGTTCAATAGGGCCGCTTCCACCGGCATAGGGCTGATACCTGGTTCCAAAAACTTCATTGTTAAAACCGGTCACGGCATAATCAATAAAATATTTCGGAGGCCGGTATTCAAATAATTTTGCCTTTTTTAAAATAGGTTCCGATTTTGAAATTTCTTCGCCAGTCACAACCTTTCCTAATTTTGAGGAATCTTTCTTCTCATTTTCAAATTCATTCTGAAAAAAATCTTCCTGCTTTTTTGTAGAGTCTGTTTTTTGAGATTGTGAAAGTTCAATCTTTCCCTTTTCCAATCGTTGCTGTTCCATTAAGCGCTTTACATATTCAGTGGGCTGCGCTGTAATATTGCGACGATGCAACACATTTTCATCTACGCGCAAACGATATAGAAATTTAATATTGCCCTGCTTGACAACCTCACTTACCAGCGTGTTATCGCCGGATGTCCTGGTTTCAAGAAGGCTGCTTTGATAATTGGTCAATGGGAAAACATAAGACGAATCATTCGTAATAGAAACAAAACCTACTGAATCAATATCATTCTTATTCCATTGTTTGAGGAGGCTGTCCACATCGTCACGGGTTGGATTTCGCAATACCTCATCACCGATAAACACAAGTGTGTCCAGCCCTGCTCTTTCAGTTTTAAAGAAACCCGCGTAGCGGTTATTGATCCCATTTTCGTCACTCACAAATGTGAAATGATAAGTATTGTATTGGGAAGGATAACGTGCATTACCAAATTTTAGATCTGTGAGCTGTGAAATTTGCTTGAAATCAGATTGATTCCAGTTATTAACCATAAAAATATTAAAATGCCTACCCGGCAATGAATCGCTGCTGCTCACGGCTGCAGCATTGGGCCTGTTACTTGCATAAATAATTCCCGTCTTACCCGGAAATGATACAAATGAAGCATCCAGGTCATCATACACATCATTGGTAACCTGCTCCACGCTTCCTTTATCGATCTTGTAAATAAAAATATCTGACTGACCTGCTTTCACTGCTGAAAGTATCAGAGTATTGGCATCCAGCATATATTTCATATCCTGCACCTGGTCAAACTGGTGCAGCTCCTGGTCTTTCACGACCTTTATTCTGCTCACTGCATCATATACAAACAAACTCAATTTTCCTTTCATCCAGTAAATGCATGCAAGCCTTGTTCCTTTTCCATCCCATGCAAGAATGGGATAGTTTGGATTTTGTTCGTCTTCATTGGAACGAGTGCCATATTTCAACAACACTTTCCTGTTCAGAAAATTTTCCATCAGCACAACCTGGTATAGCCCCTTGTTAAATTCAACATACGCGTAGGTAAAGCTCCGGGGCTGCGGATTTGCATTGAAACGGATATAATCTTTTTTTCCGATTTCTTTAGTTACAGAAAGCTGGCCTTTGGGAACGTTGCGACGGCCACGAATATCTTTATAATATTTCTGCGTTTCTTCCGTCATAAAATCTTTCAGCAGGTCTTTGAATTTCTTCTTGGCTACCTTCTGTGAAGCGCTGTTGAGATTGCGATAAATGCGGCTCAGGTAAAGCATGTAAGTTGTTTTGCTGACACCGTATTTGTCACCGAGGTAATGCCAGAAAGCATGACCGGCTAAGACAGGTTTTACATAAGCAAACTGGTAGAAATTATTATAATCGCCTGAAAGAAGTGCAGATTTTAATTCATCATCCCACCTCGGACTCCATTGCTCAGCAGCATATTCAATATACCCATCGGTTAACCATTTGGGTAGATCAAGCAGGGCCTGGTTAGCGGCAAATTCTCCGAGGTCATCCCCAAACAAAATATTTTCAACAAGTACTCTCGCAATACCTTCACGGATCTGTAACCGAAGACTATCATGATTGCCGTTAAAATAAACGATCATCTTATTGTTCACGAGCTTGGTAACACCACCCGTCGTTTGCCAGTCGATACCCAGGCCGATATTGGATTGCTGGTACTCATCAAAATTGTTGTAGACAGCAATATTGGTACGGCGTTGTAAACCATACTCAACAAATTCTTCAATTGAAGGCAATTCCGTTTCAGCAATTTGTGCAACATACTTACCCAATTCCAATCCATCCTGGTTAAAGTAAGTATTAAAATTCTCCGACTGGTAGTATTTCCATTTGAATTTCTGGTACTGTACACGGTTTTTTCCGAATTCAACTGCACTTACCTGGGCCTGCGTAGTGAATATTAAGGCAAGACCAAAAACAGAGCTAATAATTTTCTTCATACAATCTGATGTTTCGTATAATTGAATCGTTCTTTCTTTACTTACCGCAGCCCCAAAACATCGGGGTCAGATTTTTATTTTTATTTTCCCGGCAGCCTTATCCCGATAGTTACCGGGATTATTGCGCCTGTCTGCCGCCTGCAAGTAGGCAGGGTTGCCAGGCAGCTCTCTCAAAGCCAGTCCCGATGCGAAACAATACAGGATTCAAATCCCTTGTCAGTTTTTCTGAGACGTGAATCGTGAAAAAAAGTTTAGTCACGCAAACGCATAACGGCTAAATCATGCAGGTAGTAAAGGTTGTAAATTGCATGTAAAATACGAAAAACAGAAATGTTAACCGTCAGGGCGTTTAGTTTTAATCCTGTTGAAGAGAACACCTATGTCCTTTATAACGAAAAAAGGCAATGTTGCATTATTGATCCTGGCTGTTATTTTCCCGAAGAAAAGGAGGAACTAAAAGAATTTATAGAAGAAAATGCCTTGCAACCGGTTTTGCTGCTCAATACGCACTGTCACCTGGATCATGTTTTCGGGAATAAATTTGTTCATGATACCTGGGGCCTGCAGTTGCACATTCATGAAAAAGAAAAACCCATGCTTGACCTGGCCCCGGCCAGCGGAGAGATGTGGCAGTTACCGTTTGACAATTATAATGGCGAACTGGTCTATATAAAAGAAGGTTCGGTATTGAAAATTGGCGATGATGAGTTAAAGATATTTTTCACTCCCGGGCATTCACCAGGGCATGTTTGTTTTTATGATGAAGCAGATGGTTTTGCGATCAGCGGCGATGTATTATTTAATGGAAGTATTGGAAGAACGGATCTTCCCGGTGCCAATTTCGATACATTAATTAATAGTATTCAAACCCGGCTTTTCACTTTGCCTGATGATACAAAAATTTACTCCGGTCATGGTCCCATGACAACAATCGGTCTTGAAAAAATGAATAACCCCTTTGTAAAGTTGTATTGAATTGAATGAACCGGGCCTTCAGGTTAGGGTAAAAATATTCTGACTAAATTTAAGCATGCAAAGAAGACTGATAGTCATTGCGTGTTTTTTTATTTTTACCGGCTGCTTTGCTCAACAATATCCTTTTATCAATTACACTCCCAATGATGGCCTGGTGAATAACCGCGTCCGTTCAATGTACCAGGATTCGAAAGGACGTTTATACTTTCTAACCTTTGGCGGACTTAGTGTTTACGACGGCGCCAGGTTTCTTAATTATGGCCCGGCTGAAGGTTTGGCAAGCGATATAGTAAATGATGTGCTGGAAATAACCCCCGATTCATTATGGGTGGCCACTAATACCAACCACGTCAATTGTCTTGTGAACGGGAAAATAAAATCATTAAAAACCCCAGATGGATTTTATCCCGTCATCAATAGTTTTTTAAAAAACAGCAATGGTACTATTTATGTTGCTGCCGACGATGGATTATTTATCTGGCAGGATCAAAAATTCAGGCGGTTATCTTTTTTAGACACCGGGAGGGAACCTGTTCAATACTTAGTGCAGATCCGTGAGGTTGGAGATCTTTTACTTATTCTGGTTAACCCCTTTCTTAGTGAAAATGCAGGCACTTTATGTTTATATGATCCTGTACAACAAAAAATCCTTTACGCTGAAAAAAAATTCATTACCTATAGTACCACCATCTCACCGGAAGGGGATGTGTGGCTAAGCACAAACAAGGGAGTTCGTGTGCTGAAAAAAGAACAATTGCAAAAAGGCATTTTTAAAGATGAGGATGTGCCGCAATCTTTTGCAGCTGTTCAAAATAAAAAGGGATCATTTATAAAGTTTGATAACCTTGGGCAACTGTGGCTAAGTGTATACAATGAAGATCTGTTATTCATAAAACCGGGTGCGGCTCCCGTTCTGTACAATGAAAGCAATGGCCTGGGTTCTACTCTTATCAGTTATATTTTCCAGGATAAAGAAGGCAACGATTGGTTTCTTCCAGAAGGAAAAGGTGCGCAAAAATTGGTGAGCAATAATATAGAGTTTGTGGATCATCCTTTCGAAAAAGCGTTCATCAACGATTTATATGCACAAACACAATCTGACAGTGTATGGCTATACGATGGAATATTGGGACAGTTGATACTTTTATATCGCAACACAAAAAAAATCTTCTTTCTCTCGCAGCCTCCTCTGAAGAATGGGCACCTTCTTGCAAAAGGTTCTTTGATCTGGTTGTACAATGATAAAAATATTTTCAGGGTGAACGTACCGGCTGCCGGTGTCCTGGCTGCGGCAACACTTATTTTTAAAGATTCATCACTGCAAACAGGCTATGGCGTGATTGATCCATATAGTAATCTCATTTACTGTGCTGACAACCAGTTAAAGATCTTTCAGAAAAATAAAATAGCAACCAGCTATCCATTGGACTATTTTGCCGAACAACTTTCATTTGATCAAAGCGGTCATCTGTGGATTGCTACACGGTCAAATAAATTGCAGGTATTTACATTACACCCCGAAGACCCGGTTCATTATTTACAATTACAGTACGATCTCTCCTCACAAATGCATTTGCAAAATCCAAGAAGCCTTGCAATAGATGACAGTGGCAGAATCTGGATCGGTACCCGGTTTGATGGTCTGTATTGTTTTCGTTTCTCTAAGAACCGGTTAAGCCTGCTTCAACATTTTACCCGGAAAGAGGGACTAACGGATAATTTTGTCAATTACCTC
>JBIOGV010000140.1:0-9673 GCA_044448365.1 Chitinophagales bacterium | reverse complement strand
AGATCGATTTTACCTTTTCTAATGCCGATTTGGGAAGTTCTTTTTTTATAAGATCATCAACCTGTTTCCACTCTTTCTCATAATTTTTCGCAGGTAATTGAGCGAAAGAAGTAACGGTTAGAAATAAGCTGAAGAATAAACCGATAGCAAAAATGAGCCCGGGTTTAAAATTCATCTCTGTTAATTTTTATCAAGTTATCAATTATCAAATTGATGGATGCAGCAACAGCTCTTTTTTCATAAAAAATCAGCAATAATATTTCCTTAACAAAATTTCATTTTTCAATAAGATCTTTTCCCGGAGCAGGTTTGAGGCGAAATCACTGAGCCACGGTTTTTTAAAAGATCCCTTTAACGTTTCCTTTCAGCGTTTTTTGGCATGGTGGCATATGCTTTGAAAAATAACAGCAAAATGAACAATGAAAAAATTAAAACAAATATTGGATCAGCTAACAACCGGTGTTAAAAACAAATTCGGCCTTCGCGGTTCTTTAGCCGGTAATTACCAGGCGGCCGTTATTATTCTAAAACATAAATAATATGAAAACGATCTCTACTCTCTTAACTTCTTTCTTCCTGACAACTTCAATTTTTGCTGCTGGCGTCAGATCAACGGCAACATTAACCGTGAAATCGGTAAATAAGGCCGATATCGTTGTAGTAGTTGATGACAAACGTTATGATCTCGGTACTCATTCAATCATGATCAGTGATCTTGATGCCTGCAATCATGAAGTAACAGTTTACCAGGAAAACAACAGCGGCTCTGTTAATTGTTCCGAAAAAACATACGATGTGTTGTTTAACAGTTCAGTTGAATTAAAACCCAGGACAAACCTGGAGATTACAATTGATGACTGTGGCATTATAACAATGAATGAAACAAAATTCAGAACCCCTGGGTTTGGAGATACATGGAAAGGAAGCAACTATTATAATGAAAACGGTTTTGACAACAATAACGCCTATTCAAAGGCTATCAGCGAGATTGATTTCAGCCGCGTGGTTTGGGCAATCAGCAAAGAAAGTTCTGAAACCAACAGAATGAGGTCTGCTGAACAGATCATTAATATGAATTATCTTACTGTTGACGAGGTGAAACAATTGATGCAATTATTCTGTTCTGACGACAATAAACTTGATGTTGCCAAACTTGCCTATGATAAGACTGTTGATCAGGATGATTATTATACTTTGAACAATGTCTTCAAATTTGATAATAGCAGGGATGAATTGGCCCGTTGTATCCGTAAATAAGTGAGTGGCTAGTAGTAAATGGCAAGTGGGATATTAAATTAGAAACCTCTTCAAATGATTGAAGAGGTTTCTAATTAATGTTTTTAGTTAATCCTACTTGCCACTAGCCACTCACTACTCACTTCCTGATCACCTCCGCCATTATCTTTCCAATATCAGCAGGACTTTGCACCACTGATACACCACATTCACTCAGTATTTTCATTTTGGCTGCTGCTGTATCATCAGCACCGCCAATGATAGCGCCGGCGTGTCCCATGCGACGACCGGGAGGAGCAGTTTGCCCGGCTATAAAACCTACAACAGGCTTTTTATTTCCATTTGCTTTGATCCACCTGGCTGCTTCAGCTTCCATGCCTCCGCCAATTTCACCGATCATTACAATGCCGGCAGTTTCGGTATCATTCATAAACAATTCGACAACATCTTTTGTCGTGGTACCTATGAGCGGGTCACCACCGATGCCTACCGCAGTAGAAATTCCTAATCCTGCTTTTGCAACCTGGTCGGCAGCTTCATAAGTGAGTGTTCCTGATTTTGAAACGATACCGATCTTTCCGGGTTTAAAAACAAAACCGGGCATAATTCCAACTTTGCATTCTCCGGCAGTGATCACCCCGGGGCAATTTGGTCCAACCAGCCTTGTATTTTTTCCCTGCAAATAATTTTTCACTTTCACCATATCCTGCGTTGGAATTCCTTCAGTAATGCAAACGATCAAATTGATTCCTGATTCAGCAGATTCCATAATTGCATCGGCTGCAAATGCAGGCGGTACAAAAATAATACTAACATCAGCCCCAGTTCTTGTAACACAATCAGCCACCGTATTAAAAACCGGCCGGTCAAGATGCGTGCTGCCACCTTTTCCGGGCGTTACGCCGCCCACAACATTGGTTCCATATTCTATCATTTGCGAGGCATGAAAGCTTCCTTCCGTTCCGGTAAAACCCTGCACTAAAATTTTTGAATTTCTATTGACAAGAATGCTCATAAGAGTTTTTAAAAGTTCGCCAAAATTAAGAGTTAATGAGCAAATAGTTCGTGTAGTATTAAAGACGGTAGTGGTACAGTTTGAAATTTTTTTAAACCATGAACATAGAGAACATTGAGAAGCACAGAGATTATATGTGTCCCTCTATGTCCTCAGTGCCTATGTGGTAATATATTTTCAAACTGTATTACTACCTTAAAGGCTAAAAATATGCGGATGGTTTTTATCTATTCACTATTATGTTTTATCTAATAATAGCCCCAGGTAAGCGATCCCCGGTAACTTTGCCATTCTGCCTGCGGATCATTTTCAAGTTGTATCATTTTTATACAGCTAACCATCCATTCACCTCTTGGAGATAAAAAGAATTTTACCTGGCCTTCCTCATCGGTTGCAGTATCCTGCACACTCACTTTATCATCAAGCTTGTGCCAGATCTTTATTTTAGTATTCTTAAGTTTTTCACCCATAAAAAAAACCTGCAGCCTGAAATCCCCGTCCTTCATTACATTGTAAGGATGATCCAGGGGAATAATATCAAGTGGCAGATCAGTTTTTTTATTATAAATATTGGTAAAATTATTTCCCACCTGGAAAATGGTTTTTACACTCCGTTGATATTGCTCATGACCATTTTTGACAGTGTCACCATTTTTTTCCCTGTATTCAAGAGCATCTGAAAGACCATTGTCCTTCAAATATTGATTAAACTTTTCAGCATCAAGATCGACAAACGAATTCTTTGTATTGAGTGCTATCATCACTGTTCCTTCATCGATCATGGCCAGTTGCAGAGAATCACCCGGGTCGTTTCCAAAATTCGCATCCAGGTTTTTATCAGCAACATCATCAAAATACAACTGCAGGCAATTGATTTTGTCTTTATCTCCGGTCCAGTTGTCGCCATTAAAATTCTCACCCATCAAAAATTTTATATTGACCGGTTCTGTACGTTTGTAAATGAACTTATCAGGCTGTATCCAGAATTCACGACCCAATACATGGATCACAAAAAAAAGCAGCAGGGAAAAAATTATTTTCTTTTTCATTTTCTAATCTTCATCAGGGGGGGGAATTAAAGTAGGAGCGCTTTGATCTGTCAATTCCTCCATATTTCTGTCGTTCGAGATTTTACCTGTTTCTTCCAGCATGCGCATATCTTTTGCATCCTGTAAAAATTCAGAGGCGAAGATGAAATTATTCAACCGTTCATTTTTGCTGAAAATAATTTCTCTTTTATTCCCTTCCCATTCCTTTCGCCCATCATACATATAAATAATGTAATCTCCATTTTCCATTACACTATTCATATCATGGGTATTTACAATGGTGGTGATTTTATATTCTTCTGTGATCTCTCTTATTAATTTGTCTATGACCATTGAAGTTTGAGGATCGAGGCCTGAATTAGGCTCATCACAAAAAAGATATTGGGGATTTAAAACGATTGCACGCGCAATGCCCACTCTCTTTTTCATTCCCCCGCTTAACTCTGCCGGAAATTTATTGTTGGTATCCTTCAGGTTTACTTTTTCAAGTACTTCATTCACTCTTTTTAGTTTTTCACTATGAGAATTTTTCGTGAACATATTAAGAGGAAACATTACATTTTGCTCAACTGTTAAACTATCAAACAGGGCTGAACCCTGGAAAAGCATACCGATCTCTTTTCTTACTTCTGTTTTCTCTTCCGGCTTCATGTTGGTGAAATCTTTTCCATCATACAGTACTTCTCCCTGGTCCGGGTCAAACAATCCCACCATACATTTCATCAAAACAGTTTTTCCGCTGCCACTCGTTCCAATGATCAGGTTGCACTGACCGGGTTTCATTACAGCGCTTACATCTTCAATCACTGTTCTGCCGCCAAAAGATTTTTTTATATTTCTTATTTCAATCATACCCCCATCCCCTAAAGGGGAGTTTATGTACACACCAAATATAGAGTGGTGTTTTAAATTAAGTTGATTAAAGAATTAAAAGATGAAGAGTATGGCCTGCCTGCAGGCAGAAGCAACAAAAATTTAATAGATATTTTTTGTTGGTGCCATAATCATCATTTTGTCCTTTAAAAGATCTTCTAAATAAACGAGACCTCTAAATCCCCCTTTAGGGGATAGGGGCCCTACAGTAACAGAGCCGCCAGTATATAATCCGCAAACAATATCAGTATGCAACTGGTGACAACAGCCTTTGTACTGGCTCTTCCAATTTCAAGCGATCCTCCTTGTACATAATATCCGAAGTAAGCCGGCACACTTGAAATAAGGAATGCGAAAGTGTAGGCCTTTGCCAAAGCAAAAATTACATTGTATGGCAGAAATCCTTCCAACAATCCTTTATCATAAGTATTCGTGGAAATTATATTTGCTACTGAACCTGCCAGTCTCCCGCCCCAGATACCCAAAACAGATGCAATAACTACCAGCATTGGAATTACGAGAAGAGCCGCAAGGATCTTCGGTAAGATCAAATAAGCTTTTGTGTTGATACCCATGATCTCCAATGCATCGATTTGTTCACTTACCCGCATATTTCCCAGTTCACTTGCGATTTTGCTTCCAACAACACCAGCCAGCACAATACAAATGAGTGTTGGAGCAAATTCAAGTATCACCGTGTCACGAACAATTTGCGCAATCGAAGATTTAGGAATAAGAGGGCTGACCAATTGATAAGCTGTCTGGACTGTAGAAACGGCGCCCATGAAAACAGAGATCACTACAACAATACCTAAAGAACCAATACCTATATCTGAGCATTGATGAATAAATTCTTTCCAATACATTTTCGTATTCTCCGGTTTGGAGAACATTCCTTTCACCATTAAAAGGTAGCGACCTATTTCACCGAAAATAGTCATGTTATTGGAGTGTAAAATACAAAGTTTATTAGTTTGGAAGTTGTACCAGGCAGATTAATGAACCAATAAACTTTTAAACCTCCATTTCCCTGTTTGTTTTTCTGAATTTTTTCCACCACTTTGATCTTTTCACAATGTCCTCCGTGGCGATCTGTGATTTTATCTGCGCATCTACTACGGCTATCAGGGCCATATTCACAATGCTGCGTACCGAGCTTCCCAGTTGTAAAATATGAACCGGTTTTTTTAATCCCAACAGAATGGGACCAATCGCATCGGCGGTGCCCAATTCTTTCAATAGATTATAGGCAATATTCCCGGCCGCAAGGTTTGGAAATATAAGAGTGTTCACGTCTTTATCAACCAACTCACAGAACGGATAGTTTTCCTTCATCATTTCATTATTGAATGCCACACTTGCCTGCATCTCGCCATCCACGATCAATGAGGGCATTTTTTGTTTCACTATTCTTCTTGCCTCTGCCATCAATTTCGCTTCCGGGGAATTGCTGCTTCCAAAATTGGAATAACTCAGCATAGCAATTCTTGGAACGATATTAAAATTGCGAACTTCTTTTGCCACCATTAAAGTAATGTTTGCTACTTGTTCAGCCGTTGGGTTAAAATTTACCGTCGTATCTCCTAAAAACAGGGGTCCCCGTTTTGTCAGCATCAAATACATGCCGGCAATTTTAGCAACTCCTTCCTCAGTACCGATTGTATGAAGAGCCGGGCGAATGGTATCGGGATAATTTTTTGTGAGACCTGAGATCATGGCGTCAGCATCGCCACATTCAACCATCATGCAACCAAAATAATTCCTGTCACGCATTACTTTTTTTGCTTCGTAGGCATTAAAACCACGGCGCCCCCTTTTCTTAAAAAATAGTTCATGGTATTGGTTTCTTTTTTCTTCGGTGGCCTCATTGCGCGGATCGAGAATTGGAAAACTTTCTATATCGATGCCATTGGCAGCGGCTATATTTTTAATATTGGTTTCATCACCCAATAGTATCGGATAAGCGATTCCATCATCAAAAATTATTTGTGCTGCCTTAAGAATTTTTACGTTATCGGCTTCTGCAAACACAATTCGTTTCGGATCACGACGCGCTTTGTTTCCAATTACACGCATCACCTGGTTATCCAGACCCAATCGTTTGTTCAGATCATTTATATAACTATCCCAATCAGTAATGGGATGCTGAGCCACTCCGCTATCCATGGCAGCTTTGGCAACGGCAGGAGCTACTGCTGATAACAGGCGGGGGTCGAGTGGTTTCGGAATGATATAGGCAGGTCCAAATGAGATTGTCTTTTCACCATACGCAAGATTTACAATATCAGGCACCGGTGTTTTTGTCAATTCAGCAAGAGCCTTAACTGCAGCCAGTTTCATGGCTTCATTAATTTGTCTTGCACGTACATCCAATGCTCCTCGAAAAATGTAAGGGAACCCCAATACATTATTTACCTGGTTTGGATAATCACTCCGGCCTGTTGCCACAATCACATCCTTTCTTGCAAGAATGGCATCCTCCCACGCAATTTCAGGATCAGGATTGGCCATGGCAAAAACGATTGGATTCTTAGCCATGCCTTTCAGCATTTCCTGTGATACTACATTTCCTGAGCTTAGCCCTATAAAAACATCAGCATCATTCATTGCTTCCATTAAAGTCATTTCACGGCTTGCATTGGCATATTTTTGTTTCATTCCTTCCAGGTCAGTCCTTCCTTTATGTAAAACACCTTTCCTGTCAAACACAAAAAAATTTTCATGTTTCGCACCTAATGACTCATACAGCATCATACAAGCCATGGCTGCAGCACCGGCGCCATTTACCACAAATTTTGCTTTTTCAATTTTCTTTTTCTGAATTTCCAATGCGTTCAACAAAGCTGCTGAACTGATGATAGCTGTGCCATGCTGATCATCATGCATCACCGGGATATTCAATTCTTCTTTCAGCCTTTTTTCAATATAAAAACATTCCGGGGCCTTGATATCTTCAAGATTGATCCCCCCAAAAGTTGGTTCCAATGACTTTACGATCTGCACAAATTTTTCGGGATCTTTTTCATTGATCTCAATATCGAACACATCTATGTCAGCAAAGATTTTAAAAAGTACACCCTTTCCTTCCATCACGGGCTTGCCTGCTTCCGGCCCAATATCTCCCAAACCCAGTACTGCAGTGCCATTGCTGATGACTGCCACCAAATTCCCTTTTGCTGTGTATTTATAAACATCTTCAGGATGTTCATGGATTTCCAGGCAAGGCACGGCTACCCCCGGCGAATAGGCAAGTGAAAGATCACGTTGTGTCTTTGCTTCTTTGGTAGGAACTACTTCAATTTTTCCCGGTCTGCCTTTTGAATGATATTCGAGTGCCTGTTGTTTCCGTAAATCTTTTTGCATGTCAATTTTTTGGTTATGTAGTCAGCGTTCAGTTCTTTCTTCACCGTTCCTTGCCTGCCTGTCGGCAGGCAGGCGTCGCACACTTGTACTACACTAATTCTATTCGGCAAGAATACAAAACTCCTGCCTGGTTTTTTATGATCTGAAATCGGGATTGCAATGTACAAAATAAAAATCCGGAAAGGGATGAGCTACAGCATTACTGTTTTGTAATTCTTACTTCGGCTGTATAATCAGAAGGCTTTCTTTCAACATTGATTTGCGGGTAGGGTTTCAAATCGAGAAATTCAATTTTATATCCCATTAGCACAGTGTCTGACGGGTAAATGCCTGGCAAATTGAAAAGCGAAAGTGTTATGTCCTGCTCGTTATTGTTGACAGAAAATGAAAATTTGGCAACAGCAGTTCCCCTCCAGAAACATTCGACTTCCATGGGACAACGGGAGTCTTCCAACAGGGAATCGAAACAGATATCTACAAGGTCATTTCCATAGTTCGTTTGAGAACAGGCTTTCCAGGAAATATATGTGGAAGAGTTTGTTTGAGTATCCTTTCCCTGGCCATTCGTTTTTTGAAAATCTTTTTTGCAACCCGGGGAAGCTAATACCGCGAGACAAAAAAGAAATGCGAAACTTCGCCACATAGAACAGCTTTATATGCTGACAGTAGTTTATTCAAAAACGTTGCACAGGATTCATTTCATTTCAGTACTGCTCCCCAGCCACGTCATCATCCCGATCCCAATTTCAATGGCATTCTCGTCAATATTAAAATGGGGAGTATGTACACCGGCAGTTATCTTTTTTTCTTTATTGCCCGTACCCAAACGGTAAAAACATCCGGGTATGAGTTGTGAATAATAACCAAAATCTTCCGAACCCATGCGCATTTCAGTTTCTTCAACATTTTCTTTACCGAGGAATTCTTCAGCCAGTTTTTTTGCTTTTTTGTTTAATAATTCATTGTTGTACACGACGGGGTACCCTTTATCAATATGAAGATCTACCTCGCCACCCATCGAATGCACCAAGTCCTTTGTTGTTCGTTCAATCAGTTTATGTGCCTTACTTCTCCATTCTTCATTCATGGCTCTAAATGTGCCCATCAATTTCACTTCATCAGGGATCACATTTGTGGTAGTTCCTCCGTTGATCGAAGTAATTGACAGCACCGACGGATCAAAGGGATTTCGGTTGCGGCTGATCACCTGTTGTAAACTAATGATGAGATGGGAGGCAATTAATATCGGGTCAACAGAGGTTTGAGGCGAGGCAGCATGCCCGCCTTTTCCCCTGATCGTAAAATACAACTCATCTGCACTTGCCATCACTTGCCCGCCGCGAAAACTCAGCTTCCCGGTTTCTAACTGCGGATTGACATGTAAGCCAAAAATAGCCTGGGGTTTGGGATCTTCCAGAACACCTTCTTTGATCATGATGCTGGCGCCTCCGGGATTTTTTTCTTCACCGGGTTGAAAGATGAGTTTAAGGGTTCCTTCCCATTTATCTTTCAATTCATTCAGAATTTTTGCAGCACCCAATAAGCAGGTTGTGTGTACGTCATGACCGCAGGCATGCATGATCCCATCGCGTTTTGATTTATACGCAACCTTGTTTTCTTCCCTGATCGGTAATGCGTCCATATCAGCACGTAAAGCAATGATTCTTTTACCCGGATTTTTTCCTTTGATCAGACCCACAACACCTGTTGCAGCTTTTATTTCGAACGGAATTCCGAAATCATTTAATTTTTGCTGAACGAATTTCGAAGTTTCAAATTCCTGGTAACTCAACTCGGGATTAGCATGAAGATGATGGCGTACCTCAATAAATGCCGGTGCATATTTCTTTGAAAGCGCCTTAATTTTTTCAATAAGCATTTTGAATAAAATCACAAAATACAAAAAACAAGAACCAACTAATTCAAAAATATAAAAAGGCAACCTGGAAATCCTTTGAATTTTTGATTGATTTTATTTGTGACCTGTCTGCCGGCCGGCAGGTTTGGAATTTGTCTCTTGAAATTTATTCATCAGATTCCTTATCCGGCTTTACTTCAATGATGTCATTCATGACAAAAACACCTTTTGGAAAAAATGCGCTTAATCTTTTCTGGTAAGCTTCGGCATCTTTTCTTT